>CAKTFF010000412.1 GCA_934553185.1 uncultured Devosia sp. | reverse complement strand
GTGAAGGTTTCGATCGTGACCATGGCTCGCTCCGCTGCTTTGCCCTGCAATACTGCAAGGCGGTTCTGTACAATAGCATTTGATAGCAACCGGGATGCGCTGGGCTTGTGAGCCCGATAGCCGGCTGCTGCATACGCCGCCGTGGCATTCTTGCCCTGGGCAAGCTCCTGAGCGAACCGTTCATGCCGAGTATTGGCTAGGGTCGGCATGCGCTACCGGTGCCCGGCAATAACGGCCATCAGGTCGGCATCGCTGAACTGGTGCATATGCTCGATAGGGCCTCCTCCTGGGCCGGTATGCTGAATTGCGGCGAGCTTAGGATGGACAAACGGCGCGGCCTTCCCTGCCGCCCACATACGCCGTTCGGCGGGCTGCGTTTCGTCCCGGAGCATCGCCAGCATGTAGTCGAGCGGCACGAGACCGGATGTCTCAATCTCTTGCACCCGCTCTTGCGTTTTGATGTCCGGCACTTCCGGCTTTCGCGCTGCGCCTTCCCGCTTGCCGCCGTGTGTCATTGCTTGATTTCCGTCGATTGTTTTTCAGTGCACCATCGGCGCTGCGCTGACCGGCGCATCAAAATGAGCTTGCAGACTCGGCAGCAAATCGGCCCATTCGTTGAGCGTTTCCAAGCGGTCGAGGGTGGTGGGCGCTATTAAACCGGCGAGGACCAGCACTTCGGCCAACGGGCAATGTCTTGCTGCCATTGATTGAGGTCGGCAACCGTCATTGCGACCCCCTACGGTTGAGATGGATTTGCGGATGATTTCGCCGTCAATGGTCCGCTCTACTGCCGTCCACCATTCCTCTGTTCGCTCCATTTCTACGCCCACCCACGCTTCATAGAGAACCATGTCAGAAGTGCCGGGAAAGCTATCGCGGGCAGCAGCTACGCCATCGCCCTGGCCTGCCTCCTGCGCCTGGCGAATTACCATTTCCAGCTTGTGCATTACCTGTTCGCGGGTCGTGCTCATGCCGCTTCCCTTTCCATGAAACTATGGCGGGGGAACTCGCGGCGCCCTTCGTCACTGGCGAGCCATTCGGCTAGATTGCCGCCCGATACTGTCGCACGGTCTTGCAGGCGATAGCGGCCATGGGTGCCCGAAAAGGTGCCGGGGTGCCCTTCTTCCTCGGTGGTGATGTTGAGCCCGGCGCGGCGCAGCTTGTGAACAAAGCCGCTCCACCGGGGAGCAGGCCGACCCAGGGTCGTAAGGCCCTTGGCGCCCACAACCATCAGGTGGAGCAGTGCCCAGCCGTCGCGCCCGACAATGTTCACGGTGACGTTGCCGGACGGATCGGTCAGGTGGTGAATGGTAGCCTTGAACTTGAGCTTAGCGGACATGCTGCGCCTCCTGCCCAATGTCCGCCAGTTCGGCCAGGGCATTGCAGGTTTCGACGGCGCGAAGGGTGCGACGGTAGATCAGTTTGCCCCCTGCAGTGAGGCCGGTCGGGATGGTAGCATGCCCAAATTCGCGGGCTAGCATGGCTTTCGCAACGATACTTCGAAGGCTGGGCTCGGCGCCTTCAATACCGTTTTTAGTCGCCTTAGCCTTCAAGCCGTGGCTATGTGCCTTTGGAGAGTGGAGAGTGAAATGCGAAAGCTGTTTGGCCTAACGTTTCTGGCTGCGGTTGTGGCGGGCTGTTCGGGCCAGAATACCAGCCTCAACCGACTTCAGTTCTCCGATGAAACGTTGCCATTTCCCGAAGACTATCAGGCCCAGGCGGCCCGTGTGGTTGCCGATGGCAACGTCGACGTCGCCAGTGTCCTTGTGTCCTATCCGCAACTGACGCTGGGCGCATCGGCTTTCGAGCCGCAACGATGGTATTCTTGCCTGTCAGGCATCCCGGCGCCCGTGACGACGCCAAGGCTGCCCAATGTTGAAGAGGCTCTCGGCACCTTGCTGGGATCGCGATCGGGCGTTTTCTACACGGTGCTCGTGTTTTCCGGATCGGGCGCACGACCGACCGTCCGCAGCGGCTATGACAGTGCTCTTTGCCAGGATGTGGTTTTCGAGCCAATCACGGCGCAACCACCGATCGTGTGAAAAGGGCGGAGGCGTGCTCGCGCTGCGATGGCGCGGGCACGATGATCAGTGGTCACGCCTGAACGGCATGCTTAGCGCTGGTTGAACAGGATCTTTTGGGCTTCCTTGTCATCGGCCAGGCTTTGCTGGGGAACATCCTTGCCCCAGTTAAGACCACGCTCGACGGCTGGACGGGCGTTCAGGCGATCGATCCAGGCCAGAACGTTGGGATATTGCTCGCGCGTGATGCCGTAGCGCTCCCAGGACTGCGCCCAGCCGATGGAGGCGATATCGGCGATGGAGTAGTCGCCGGCGATGAAATTGCGTCCTTCCAGCTGAGTATTGAGCACGCGGAACAGGCGGTGCGTCTCATCCGTGTAGCGTTTCTGCGCGTATGGGATTTTCTCGGGCGCATACACATTGAAGTGGTTGTTCTGGCCCAGCATGGGGCCGAAACCACCCACCTGCCAGAACAGCCACTCATCGACTTTCACCTGCCCGCGCAGATCGGCGGGATAGAACCGGCCGAACTTGGTCGCGAGATATTTCAGGATTGCACCCGATTCAAAAATCGAGATCGGCTCGCCGCCAGGCCCTTCCGGATCGACGATGGCCGGGATCTTGTTGTTGGGCGAGATGGCCAGAAACTGTGGCGTGAACTGTTCGCCCTTGCCGATATCGATCCGATGGTAGGTCCATGGCACGCCCAGTTCTTCAAGAA
>CAKTFF010000411.1 GCA_934553185.1 uncultured Devosia sp. | reverse complement strand
ATGGTGAGTTCGATCTCGTCAGCCACAGGTGGCCCTCCCCGCGAGCCCAAGGGATTTGTGCGGTGATTTGCCGAGGCAGGCAATGCCCCCGGGCGTCAGAAACCGGCCTCGGCGCCCAGCCGCGCCAACAGGCCATCAAGCACCTGGCGGCGCTCAGGCGTCCATGGAGCGGTGCGGGACACAACCAGGCAGGCCTGGCTCCGGAGGATCACCCCATCCTCAAGGACCCGCAATCCGTTGGCGGCCAGGGTCGAGCCGGTGGTGGTAATATCGACCACAATATCGGCCACGCCCGAAGCCGGCGCCGCTTCGGTGGCGCCCAGCGATTCGACGGTACGGTATTCGGCGATGCCCGCGCCCGCGAAATGCTGGCGGGTGATGGTGATGTATTTGGTGGCAATGCGCATCCACCGTCCATGCCGGGAGCGGAAGTCGGAGGCGACATCGGCCAGGTCATGCATATGCGTCACGTCGATCCAGGCCTCGGGCACCGCGACCACGACATCGGCCTGGCCAAAGTCGAGCGGCCGGGCGATGGACACGGCAGCGGGTCCCGTCTCGCTGGTTTCGTGGATGAGGTCCCGGCCGGTGACGCCGAAGTCTATGGTGCCGCGGATCAGCTCGCGGGCAATTTCGGATGCGGGATAGAACCGCACCGTTACATCAGGCATGCCGTCGATGGCGCCAAGGTAGGAACGTGCACCACCAGGGCGGGAGATAGGCAGACCATTGGCGGCAAACCACTCGCGGGTCAGTTCTTCCAGGCGCCCCTTGGAGGGCACGGCGAGGGTTATGCCGCTCACGAGGCAACCTCCGCTTCGAGGCGATCCACCCAGACCGAGCAGCCCGAGGCAGCGATGGGCGCGGTCGCACCGAGGCGCTCCAGCAAGCGATCATATTGACCGCCGGAAGCGAGGATTTCGCCACGTGGCCCGGTCATCTCGAACACGATGCCGGTGTAATAATCGAGACGGGGGGAGAAGCCGGCATCAAAGGCGACACGCGCTTCACCCAGTCCGTCGAGGTGACGGCGGATGGTGCGGATGGGTGCGCCCAGCATTAGCCGATGCTCGCTGGCCAGGGCTTCCACCTGAGTCAGCGCCTGGAGGATCGGACCAGATATAGCAAGATAGTCGCGCAGCAGCCGCAGCGTTGCCGGAGGAACATGGGCGGCGTCGAGCGCCTGCTGTTCAAGGTAGCGGTCGGCAATCTCGTCGGGGGTGCGCCCTTCTGAAAGGCTCAGACCAGACGCCACCATCTGTTCGGTGACGTTCTCAACCAGCGTTTCGCGCGTGGGCTGCTGCTCTCGTGGCAGGTCGGGCGCCGCTTCAAGGCGGGCCAGCAAGCGATCGAGGGCCTCGGTGTGACCGAAACGGTTGCGGATGCGGGCGCGCCAGGCGTCGGGCATGTCGGCCTGCACCAGCAGCGCTTCAAAAAGCCCCACGCCACCAAGCCGAATGTCGGGCGCCACGCCGAAAATGGAGAGCGCCGCGCGCGCAAAAGTCAGCACCTGGTCAAGCGCCACATCGCCATCAGGCTGCGCCAAAAGCTCGATCCCCGCCTGGTCGAACTCGGCGGCACCGGTGTCGCGCTGACGAAAGATCGGCCCTAGGTAGGAAAAGGCGGCCGGCTCGCCCACGCCGTTGCTGATATAGCTCGAAACGATGGGCAGGGTGAAATCGGGGCGGAGGCAAAACTCGACGCCCGTTGCATCCACGGTCAGCAGCAGGCGGCGGCCGAACTCTTCGCCCGCCAGGTCGAAATACGGGTCGGCCGGCAACAGCAGTGGCGGCGTGGCGCGGGTCGCGCCCTGCGCTTCCACCAGCGATTCAAGCTTGGCGCGGCGAACAGCAGCACCGGTCATGGCGCGCTCAGCAGCTTCTGGATGGCGGCAACCAGCTCGTCGCGCCGGATCTCGAACTGGCCAGGCCGGGCAGCCTTCCATTCGGCATTATGGGCAATGGCGGCCGCCGCCTGCTTGCCCGCAACCAGATCCTTGATCTGCAAAATGCCCTGTTCGCGCTCTTGGGAGCCTTCGATGACCACCGCCGGCGCATTGCGCTTGTCGGCATAGGCGACCTGCTTGCCGAAATTCTTGGTGTTGCCCAAAAACATTTCGGCCCTGATGCCTGCCTGGCGAAGCTCGGCGACCATGGCCTGATAGCCGGCCATCTGGTCCTTATCCATCACCAGTACCACGACAGGCCCGACCGGCTCTTCCGCCCGCAGGTTGCCCGTCAGCTTAAGAGCATTGGCAAGGCGCGAGACGCCGATGGAAAACCCCGTGGCCGGGACAGGTTCGCGGCGGAAGCGCGAAACGAGCCCGTCATAGCGTCCGCCGCCCCCCACCGAGCCGAACACCACGTCCTGGCCCTTTTCGTTCTGCACGGTGAAGGTCAGTTCGATCTCGAACACCGCGCCGGTATAATATTCCAAGCCCCGAACCACCGAAGGATCGAGGATCACGCGCCCGCCAAAACCGGCTGCGCTGACCAGGCCGAAAATGGAGGCCAGTTCCTGCACCCCGGCAAGGCCGGTTTCCGAGCCGCCGATCAGGCCGGCAAGCCTGTTGATGGTCGAAACGACATGGCTGTTGCTGCCCTTTTCGACCCCCTCCGCCGCCACCCCGCTTTCGGTATAAGCAATAATGGGCTCGATCTGCTCGGGCGACAGGCCTGCGCCCTTGGTAAAGTCTCCGCTTTCGTCCTTGCGACCGGCGCCAAGCAGCAGGCGCACGCCCTCAGGGCCGAAC
>CAKTFF010000410.1 GCA_934553185.1 uncultured Devosia sp. | reverse complement strand
ACGACCAGTCGGTGATTCCAGCACACTTGGACAAGGTGATGCGCTGCGAAAAGCCTATTGCGCCAGAGAAGGTGACGCGCTTGTTAGCGAACCAGCTCGCTCAATCCGAATAGTCCAGCTTGGCGCTTGAAGGTCTAGTCTGCGTGGAACTGCAGTACCAAGCCGCGCCTTATGCCGCTGCTGCAGATCAGCCGACAGATTTCCGACTTGTCTTCAACTTTGGCACGGGAGCGCAAGAAAGCTAAGTTCACAGCGCGCCCCACGGGCAGGATGGGGTAAATGGAACCACGCTCCTCGACCGCTTCCGTGATCGAGGTCTCAACTATTGTGTCCAGGTCGATGCTGTTCATGATTGTCCCCGCCGATGCACAATCATGGCTGCCCGTCGGAGCTCTGCGTTAGCAAAGGTTAGTTTTCAAAAAATAGAGCTGTACCTTTCGCAAAGTCTGGTTTGCGCTCTTAAGAGTGTCTCTCTATCGTGCGTTCTCGCAGGATCAAGCACGCAGCCTGAGGACGCTTCATGAGCACCGTTCAAAACCTGGCAGCCGTTCACCCCTTTGTCTTGAAGCTGCGAAGCAGCAGCGCCATCAGCGACGAAGAAGAGCAGGCACTGGCCGGAATGCTCCTTCCCGCCAGGACGTATACGCAAGACCAGGATGTTCTCGTTGATGCGGAACGGCCTGCATCGTCCGTTTTGATCGTTTCGGGATGGGCCTGCCGGTACAAACAGCTGGAGAATGGCAAAAGGCAGATCCTTTCATTCCTAGTTCCAGGAGACCTGACTGAGCCCTTCGGCGCACTTCCCGAAGTTATGGATCATTCGATTGGAGCGCTGACTGAGCTTGTTATCGCTCCAATCGATGTAGCCAAAGCCCGTCAACTTGCTGCTGGTCCGCCTGGACTTCAGCAAGCGCTGTGGTGGGACCTGCTTGTGGGCCAGTCCGGCCTCTATGAGCGTATTCTCAGCCTTGGGCGCCGCAGCGCCGTCGAGCGTTTGGGACACCTGTTCTGCGACTTATACGTCCGGCTCGGTCGCGTCGGCCTGGTACATGAGCAGGGATACGACATGCCGGTATCGCAAGCCGATCTTGCTGACTTGCTGGGTTTGTCAACCGTGCATGTCAATCGCTCACTACAGGAACTTCGGCTGTCTGGAATGATTAGCGTAAAAGGCAGGCGCGTTCAAATTCATGATCTTGTCGGCCTCAAGGATGCCTCCTTTTTCGACTCCGGCTACTTCCATTTCCACGAAGATGTTCTGCGTTAAGCAAAGCGAGGAGCAATCATGACCGAAGCTTCCGACCTGCAGCAGGCTGATGAGCTAATCGAGTTGCTTGAGGCCCAGAATACCAGGCTTCGCAGGCTGCTGGACAGTGCCGATGCTCCTTCCGAACTCCGCCACCGGCTTCGGAGTACCATTGGCTTGCTGCGCTCCGTGATCCGCGGCACTGCAAGCACGCGGCGCGATGTAGACGACTATGTCGCCCATCTCGATGACAGGCTTGAGGCCATCATCAGAGCGCAGGAGATGGCAGACACCTTTGGCGCCATCAACCTTCGGACGCTGCTGACCGAGCAAATGCTGTTCTACCGCGTTGCCGAGGGGGACCGACTGACACTTGAAGGCCCGGACGTATCGACCTCGCCCCGTATTGGTCAGGCTCTGGCGCTGGCTATTCACGAGTTGGCGGTCAACTCGGTCGAATATGGCAGCCTAGGCGGCGGAGCCGGCCATGTTTCCGTCCAGTGGAGTGTGTCGAAAACTGAGCTGACCATCGAATGGCGCGAGACCGATTCGGAAATCCAGGCGTCACCCAGGCGAGGCTTTGGCTACGAGTTCATTACCCAGGGTCTGCCCTACCAATTGAACGCAACAACGAGCCTCTCTGTTGAACCTGGGGAAGTGCAATGCACCATAAGAGTGCCATTGCCAGCGGTGTTGCAGACTAACTCCTGAGAAGATCGGGTTCAGCGCGCTTGGTGAGCTACGTCAACTTGTGCGCTGAACCAGATTTGTGCTGTTTTATGAGCAGAAGCAATCAAACTTGGCCGAATTTGCCTTTTTATAATGCCCTGTTCGCTCATGCAGGCATCGTGTCGTCATGGAAAACGATCCAGCGATCGCCTTACAGACAAAAGTACTGGCTTTCCGCGCCGGTACGAGTGCCCCCTGTTCTAATTCAAAGAATGCGGGCCGCACCGATTACGTGCTCCATCCTGAACAGCCGCAACATGTCATTGGGCTCTTCACCAAAATCGCGGAGCACAAACGGCCAATGGCAGCAAACGCCAGCAAGGCACCAAAAACACGTAATGACTGATGTGAATGGTGCCCGGGACCGGAATCGAACCAGTGACACGCGGATTTTCAATCCGCTGCTCTACCAACTGAGCTACCCGGGCATCGTGGGCGGAGGACGCCCGGCGCGAAGCCATCGGCCTTATAGGGGATGGGTTTTGAGCGCGCAAGGGCGAAAAGGGGTTGTGGAAAAGGAGTTTGGCGCTGGATCGGTTGGTAGGGCTTGGGCAGGACTCCACTCGCTCGACCTCGTGGTTCGACAGGCTCACCATCAGGTCTGCTTTGGTTACGCGGGAGTCGCGGGCAACTGTCAGTTGATTGGTGAAGGTGTTGAGCTGGAAGCCTCCACTCGCTCGACCTCGGCCCTCCGGGCGTTCTTCATTCAAATCGCTCCACCGGAGCGATTTGCCCTTCGGGACACTCATCACGGTTCGATGGGATCACCATGAGGTCTCTTGAGGGC
>CAKTFF010000409.1 GCA_934553185.1 uncultured Devosia sp. | reverse complement strand
GGGCGTTAACCCCGTCGCGACATTATGACTGGACGGCGCCCCTAAAGGGCAGCACGGCTTGCCCTTGTAACGCCCTAATGCCGGACATACATTCGGCACACGCGCCGCGCTCGCTTTGCGCCGGCTTCTCCGGGACAGGATTGATGAACGGAAACTTCCGCAACTTCGCCATCTGGCTGGTTATTCTTTTTATGCTGATGGGCCTGTTCCAGGTCTTTCAGTCGTCTAGCCGGTCGAGTTCGGTCGCCGACAAGAGCTATTCCGAGTTCGTTTCCGATGTGGATGCGGGCAGCGTCACCAGCGTGACGATCACCGACAATGTGGTGTCCGGCGCCCTGCGTGACGGAACGCGGTTCGAGACCGTGATCCCGGCCGGTGCCGACGTCGTCAGCCGGCTCGAAGACAGGGACGTGTCGATCACGGCGCGCGCCGCCGAGGCTTCTCCGTTCTGGACGGTGCTCTTGTCGTCCTGGCTGCCGTTTATCGTCATCATCGGCGTTTGGTTCTTTTTCATACGGCAGATGCAGGGCGGGGGCCGCGGCGGCGCGATGGGCTTCGGCAAGTCGCGCGCTAAGCTGCTGACCGAAACGCATGGCAAGGTGACGTTTGAAGACGTTGCCGGTGTCGACGAAGCCAAGCAGGACCTTGAAGAAATTGTTGAGTTCCTCCGCGATCCAGGCAAGTTCCAGCGCCTGGGCGGCCGCATTCCGCGCGGCGTGCTGCTTGTCGGTCCTCCGGGTACCGGTAAGACACTGCTGGCTCGTTCGGTGGCGGGTGAAGCCAATGTGCCGTTCTTCACCATTTCGGGTTCGGACTTCGTGGAAATGTTTGTCGGCGTGGGCGCCTCGCGCGTTCGCGACATGTTCGAGCAAGCCAAGAAGAACGCGCCCTGCATCATCTTCATCGACGAAATTGACGCCGTTGGCCGCCAGCGTGGCGCGGGCCTGGGCGGCGGCAATGACGAACGCGAGCAGACCCTAAACCAGCTCCTCGTCGAAATGGACGGCTTTGAAGCCAATGAAGGCATTATCCTGATCGCGGCAACCAACCGCCCCGACGTGCTCGACCCGGCGCTGCTGCGTCCAGGCCGCTTCGATCGTCAGGTCGTGGTGCCCAATCCCGATGTGTCGGGCCGCGAAAAGGTGCTCAAGGTGCATGTGCGCAAGGTGCCGCTGGCCCCTGACGTGGACCTCAAGGTGCTGGCTCGTGGTACGCCCGGTTTTTCGGGCGCGGACCTGATGAACCTCGTCAACGAGGCCGCTCTCGTGGCGGCGCGGCGCAACAAGCGCTTCGTCACTCACCAGGAGTTCGAGGACGCCAAGGACAAGATCATGATGGGCGCCGAGCGCCGCACCATGGCCATGTCCGAAGACGAAAAGAAGCTCACGGCCTATCATGAGGCTGGTCACGCGATCATTGCGCTCAAGGTTGCCGGCATCGATCCGATCCACAAGGCGACGATCATTCCGCGTGGCCGTGCCCTGGGCATGGTGATGACCCTGCCCGAGAGCGACACCTATTCGTTCTCCCGCGAAAAGGCTCTGGCGCGTCTCACCATGCTGTTTGGCGGCCGTGAGGCGGAGATCATCAAGTTCGGGCCGCAGAAGGTCACGAGCGGCGCTTCGGGCGATATCCAGATGGCAACCAGCCTCGCTCGCTCGATGGTGATGGAATGGGGCATGAGCGAAAAGCTCGGCCGTGTGCGCTACAAGAGCAATGACCAGGAAGTGTTCCTTGGCCATTCGGTGACGCAGTCGACCAATATGAGCGACGACACGGCGCGCATCATCGACCAGGAAGTGCGCAAGCTGATCGAGGATGGCGAGGCGTCCGCCAAGGAAATCCTCACCACCTACCACGACCAGTGGGAGGCAATTGCCCAGGCGCTGCTCGAGTTCGAGACGCTGACCGGCGACGAACTGCGGGCACTGATGGATGGCGTGCAACCGACGCGTCCGGACGACCACGGGCCGTCCACCAAGGCGAGCGGCGTGCCGTCTGCCGGCAAGGCGGGCAAGAAGCGCCCCGATGCACCGCCCGAGGGCGGGCTCGAGCCACAGCCCAACAGCTAAGGCTCGCAACAGTTGAGAAAGGGTCGCCGCAAGGCGGCCCTTTTGCATGGGCGCAAGGCGCAGTAAACTCTAACGCAAAGCAGCGCCGCAAAAGGCCGGCAAACACAAGGGTGGATCATGGCAAGGAAGTATTTCGGCACCGACGGCATTCGCGGGCTGGCCAATGGTTCAAAGTTGACGCCGGAACTGGCGATGAAGGTGGGCATGGCCGCCGGCACGAAATTCGTGCGCGGCAATCACCGCAACCGCGTGGTGATCGGCAAGGATACGCGCCGCTCAGGCTATATGATCGAGACCGCGCTCACCGCCGGCTTCACGGCCGTGGGCATGGATGTGTATCTGCTGGGGCCGATGCCGACGCCGGCCGTGGCCATGCTGACCCGCTCGCTGCGCGCGGATCTGGGGGTGATGATCTCGGCCTCGCACAACCCCTATGACGACAATGGCATTAAGCTGTTCCGGCCCGATGGCTACAAGCTCAGCGACGAGGTGGAAGCCGATATCGAGCGGCTGATCGACAGCGACAGCACCGACATGCTGGCCCATGGCATGGATATCGGCCGGGCCCATCGCGACGAGGAAGCGCGCACCCGCTATATCGAATATGCCAAGCGCACTTTGCCGCGCAATGTGGACCTGTCGGGCCTGCGCGTGGTGCTCGATTGCGCCAATGGCGCGGCCTACAAGGTGGCGCCGAT
>CAKTFF010000408.1 GCA_934553185.1 uncultured Devosia sp. | reverse complement strand
CCGGCCGGCCCATAAGCCTCAGCCCCCTGCGGCTTAATGTGGATCGTGCCGCCGGCTGCGTTGCCGAACGTCACAGTTTCGGAATGGGGTTCATAGCCTGCCGCGGCCGCCGCCCGCCCGATCATGCAGCAGCCTTAGGCTGCTGGTGTTGCTCCCAGTCGACGATCTGGTCCTCGCGGAACAGACGGCGGCGTTTGATCACCATCGGCTTGGGGAATGCCAGGGTCTCGTCCTGCAGCCAGCGCCACAGCGTCATGTCGGAGATATCGCCGAAGCGGGCACGGACCTGAGTGGCGGTCAGGTAGCGGTTCGGCTGGCTAACATCTTGCATCATGTTACCTCGTGGTTGAGGCCCAGTGATGCCGGAACGAAATGGGAACGTCTAAATGGCGAAAACCGACTCAGTCGTCGCTTGAGTTCGCCATAGCCAACATTTGGTCGAGGGCGCGCCGACCCGCTTCCCGTTCCGCAGCCAATTCTTCGTCGGTGGGCGGATCGGGTATTTCCTTCTGCAGCTTTCGCACCGCGTATCTCGCCTGGTGTGGCGTCAGCGGCTCCTCCATCACCAGCTCATAAACGGCAATCAGGAACCGGACCAGCGGCCCGCAGGCTTCGCCGGTGGCCGGGTCTATGCTCGTCGCAAGCTCGCGCCGCCAATGGCCTCGCCAGAGCCAACAGAGATCGTACTGGAGGGGCGCACGCCCCGCCGCATCGCCGTTATGCTTGATCTCCCACTTCCAATCTTCCCAGCCATAGGTGACGCCGCTCACCACGTCGGAAAGCATCTGACCATCGTCGAGGTGGAAATCGGCCCCGGTTTCCTCGATGGCCCGGAGCAGCGCCTCGGCGGCGCTGGCCACCCGGTCATTGTTCGCTATCGAGCGGCGCATCTGCTCAGGGCTGGGCTCTGCCAGCCACCGGTCTATGCGACTCTCCAAGTCATAGCGCATATCCCAGTCACCGACCGGGATGCCGCCTGCCTCAGCGATCCTCTGCCAGTCGGCATCCTCGAAATGGAAGCTATAGCCATCTTCGACGGTGATCATTTTGCCCCGCGCAACGGGATGATGTTTGAAGGCTTGCCGCTTGCGATGCTGAGGACGCGGTTCTCCCACAAGGCCAGGGCCTCGGACTTTTCCTTGTAGTACTTGTAGCGGTTATAGATGCGCGCGACCTTGGACACGCCCTGCACTGCCATCTGCAAATCGGCGGTATGGTTCAACACCGCTTCGAGCACATGAGGAGGAATGCCCATTTCGGCGATACCGGTGGCGGCAGTGCGGCGGAGGTCGTGCAAGGTCCAGTGCTTGACCTCGACCCCCTCCGGATCCTCGCCACGCTCCTCCGCCTCGTCATGCGCCGCTTGGAGCATGCGCTTCATCAAGGCGTCCTGGCTTTTGGACCAGCCGGAGCTGGGCACCTCGCCATTGGTGGTGAAGATGATGTCCGAGTCACCGATCTGGGGGACGCCCTCAAAAAGACCGACCAGCAACGGGCTGGTGGGCAGCACATGTTCCCGCTTGTTCTTGGTGCGCGCCGGCGGGATCAGCCAGTGAGCGCCATGGACTTTGTCGACGAGAAATTCGCCGCGGAGTGCGCCGCCAACTTCGCCCTTACGGCAAGCGCTGAGCAGCAACGCGCGGACACAGCGATCATAGTTGCCGCCGGCTTCGGAGGCCTTCCAGAGCCAGCGAATTTCCTCCGGCTCGAGCACCCGCTCCCTGCTCTCCTCCACACCCGGCAGCTTCATGCCGGTGCAGGGGTTCGGACCATTGAGGTGGCCCTTCTCGATGGACCAGTTGAAGAACTTGCGTGCGGTGGAGAAAACCCGGTTGGCAGTGACGTTGTGGCCGGCATCGAGAATGCCATCGGTCAACTTCACCACGTCCTGTCTGGTGATCGTTTCGATCTTCCGCCCTTTCCATGCCTGGCGGATATGCTGGTCGATGCGTTGGACCACCGTCTTGATGGTCTTTTCGCTGTTCTTGACCTTCACATACTTTTCTACAAACAGGTCGAGCACGTTGCCGACTTCGGTGGATCGGTCGGCGGCATATTCGCGGGTCATCTGCCGGATGGTGGCGGGGCACTCGCCCCGGCGCACCTGACGCGCCAACCCTCTGGCCTCGTCGCGGGCATCACCGATGGTGAAGTCGGGATAGCGACCTATCGTGTACTTCTTGGGCTTGTTGTCGACCGGCGAGCGATAGCGAAATGCCCAAGACTTTTGACCGGACGGCTGGATTACCAGCCAAAGCCCAGTTGCACCGCCATCCGATACTTCCTGCCGTTCGTCCGGGTTCTTGATCGCATCGATCGCACGGACTGTGAGCGTCTTTGTCAATTCTTGCACCTTCGGGTAACGCCGGGGTAACGCCCGGAAACCGTTATGGCAAGTTATGATGTGATACTCACGTTGTCAAACATTGTGCCATTTCAAAGGATTAAAGGATTGATCGAAGGATTAGCGTGATAGGATTAGTTATCCTTTGCTATGCCAGACCAACAGACTTCTAAGCTGTTGGTCGCAGGTTCGAGTCCTGCCGGGATCGCCAGAACTCAATTATTCTTCGGATGTATATAGCGGTGGGCAGGATGGCCGATGCGGTCTCGTAACGTGGGGCGGCACGAGGTTGCGTCAGCCATGCTCTTCGCGCCCCCCACACCATCCCTCAGGCGGGTGCAACTTGTTGCTCGTTGGGGTGTTGGGTTGGAGCAAGTGATCGATAGGCTTGCGTCTGCGGCGGGCAGCAGATCAGGAGACTTTGGTG
>CAKTFF010000407.1 GCA_934553185.1 uncultured Devosia sp. | reverse complement strand
CGCCCCTACGGAACCCTTCCACGAAGGCTTTCAAGCCTGGGCCGAGGCGGTCAAAGCGCGCACCAATGGTGGTCTCATTATTGAAGTCTTTCATAGCGCGCAGCTTGGCGTTGAAGAAGATATTATCGAGCAGATCCGGCAAGGCGCCAATGTCGGGCAGAACACCGACGCTGCCCGTTTGGGCAATTACCTGCCCAGTCTGGCTGTTCTCAACGGGCCGTACATGCAGCAGTCCCTGGACGACGTTGCCAAGCTCAGCAAATCATCAACGGTTTCGGGCTGGCTGGACGAACTCGCGAGCCAACAAGGGATCAAGGTCGTATGCTTCGAATGGGTCCAAGGCGCCCGGCACTTCTTCACCAACAAGCCGATCACCAACCCTACCGAGCTTTCTGGCCTGCGCATCCGCACACCGCCAGCACCAATCTGGCAGGAATCGATCCGTGCTCTGGGCGCTTCACCGACCGCCATGGCTTTCGGCGAGATGTATCCGGCCCTGCAACAGCAGGCCATCGACGGCGTAGAACTGGTCTACAACAACATTCCAGGTAGCCGCTTCTATGAAGTCCTGAGCCATGTCAACGAGACTGGCCACATCCTTCTCACCAACTTCCAGGTGGTGAGCGCGCAGTGGTTCGATAGCCTGCCAGCCGAATACCAGACCGCGCTGGTTGAAGAGTGCAGCGTGGCTGGACGCGCGACTTCGGAGCGCATCGCCGAGCTCGAGCAGAAGGTCAAGGCCGACCTGATCGGGCGCGGTATGACAGTCACCCCAAATGTCGACGTGGAAGCCTTCCGCTCTGCGGCCGACGGCGCATATGAGACGCTCGGACTGGGCGAGGCCAAGGCCGCTGTCGAAGGCGTTCTTGCGGGTACCGCACAGTGAGGGGGCGGGTGTTCCAAGTCCTCACGCGCATCGAGGCCATCGTCGCCGGCACATTTCTCATGCTGATGGTCGTGATGATCTTTGCGGGCGGCATTGCCCGCAGCCTTGGACACCCAATCAACTGGACCATCGACGTGTCCACGTGCCTGTTCGCGTGGGCATGTTTCATCAGCGCCGACATCGCTTGGCGGCGCAACTCCATGATGAGCGTCGATGTGGTCACCGAACGCTTGTCGCCGGGCGTCCAACGTATCCTGCGGCTGGTCAACCTACTCGCGATCGCTGCTTTCCTGGCCTTCCTGGTCGCCTATGGCGGACAAATGGCCTGGCTCAGCCGAGTGCGCACATTCCAAGGCATCCCGACCATCAGCTATGCCTGGATCGCCCTGAGCCTGCCGGTCGGAGCCGCTCTGCTGCTGCTGACCACGGTAGAAAAGATTCGCGCCGAGTTGCGAGGTGAATCCACGCACAACGCTGCCGTCGATATTCTCTAGGCATAGCCCATGCTCATCGTCGCCATCGCTTTCACCGTCCTCCTGCTGATTGGCATGCCAGTCGCCTTTGTGGTGGGCATCTCGGGACTGCTGTTCTTTTTGCAGCATCCCGAGCTGCCACTGACTATGCCGACACAGCTTACCGTGACGGAAACGCAGAACTTCGCCTTGCTTGCAGTGCCGCTGTTTATCCTTGCGGGGAATTTTCTCAACGCATCAGGCATCGCGGCCAATCTGCTTCAGCTTGCCTCCGTTCTCACCGGCCGCCTGCAAGGTGGGCTGGCGCAGGTTTCCATCGCGCTGTCGACGCTGATGAGTGGTGTGACAGGCTCGTCCATTGCCGACGCGGCCATGAATGCGCGCCTGCTCGGCCCGGAGATGCTGAAGCGGGGCTTCTCCAAGGGCTATGCCGCCGGTGTGTTGTCCTATGGCTCGATCATGGCGCCAATCATTCCGCCCGGTATCGGCTTCATCCTTTACGGCACGGTGGGGCAGGTCTCGATCGGGCGGCTGTTCGCGGCTGGTATTATTCCCGGGCTGATGCTTTGGGCAGCACTCGCTGTGACCATCGGCATCACTGCCAAGAAACGGGGCTACAAGCCTGAGCGCGAGCGGGCGCCCAGCGTCAAGGAAGTGGCGCAGGCGTCCTTAGCAGGCTTCTGGGCCATCTTGTTCCCCATCATCCTGATCTTCGGGCTGCGCTTCGGCATCTTCACCCCCTCAGAGATTGGCGCCTTCGCGGTGGTTTATGCTGTTGTTGTCGGGATGTTCGCCTATCGCATGCTGACCTGGCGCAGCTTTTCCGCTGCCATCGAGAGCAGCCTGATCGATGTCGGCGCGGTGATGTTCCTGCTCGCATTATCAGCGGTGTTCGGCTACGGCATCATCTTCGACCGCATTCCCGAAGTCATTTCGGGCTGGATGCTGGAGCTGACCGACAACGCCTATCTGGCACTGGTGATGATCGTTCTGTTCATCCTGGTGGCGGGGACCTTCATGGAAGGGTCCGTGCTGATCGTCATGCTCACACCGATCTTTATGCCGGTGATTACTCAGTACGGCATCGACCCTGTGCATTTCGGCCTCGTCTTCATCATCGCGGCCACCATCGGCAATTACACTCCACCGGTGGGAGGCGCCATGTTCGTGGTGTGCCAGGTGCTGCGCTGTTCGATTGACGAATACACAAGAGAGTCTTGGCCGTTCCTCTTGGCCGTGTCGCTGGTGACCCTGCTGCTGGTCTTCGTCCCCGCCGTCGTGCTGTTCCTGCCCGACCTGCTGTTTGGCGCGCAATAAGGTCGGGCGGTTCGTCACAGGGAAGCGTTTTGGCGGATGGGCCAGAATGAGCGTCGAGAAAAGCTGCCCCTATCTGCCGTCTCGCAGAACTGGGTAGCGGCTAGCT
>CAKTFF010000406.1 GCA_934553185.1 uncultured Devosia sp. | reverse complement strand
GTCGCCGAAGCCTTCGTCGCGGCCGCCGAAGGGCGGGTCCAAACTGGCCGGATCTACGAGCTGGGCGGCCCCGACATCGAAACCCATCGCGCGCTGATGGCCCGCATCCAGCGTGAAGCCGGCCGCGACCGGCTGCTTGTTCCGCTTTCCCCGGGCATCGCCAAGCTCATGGCTCTGCCCTTCGCCATTCTGCCCTTCCGCCCGCTGATCACCGCCGACCAGGTGGAACTGCTGGGCGTCGACAATGTGGTCTCCGACAGCGCCATCGCCGACGGGCGCACGCTCGAAGCCTTCGGCATCGTGCCCACCTCCATGGATACGATCCTGCCCAACTACATGTATCGCTACCGCAAGCACGGCCAGTTCGACCGCGATAACGCCCCCGACCCGGTGCTCTAGCGTTTGCATATACGGTGCCGCATTCACCATGCGGCCCCTCCCCCTCGACGGGGGAGGCTGGGAGGGGTGTCGAGAGCCCTGATTTGGCGGGGCACACGCCACCCCACCCCCGATGTCACCCCGACCTTGAGCCGGGGCCCATCCCGTGATCCATCAACGCCTGCAATCCATTCCCTTGCGGCCGGGCCCCCATCTCAGGTTGGATCCCGGCTCGAGGCCGGGATGACACCGAGCGTATCGCTCCACCAGTACCAAACGCCCTCGACTCTCGCTCCACTCTACCCCCACCCTCGATGTCACCCCGGCCCTGAGCCGGGGCCCATCCCCCAATCCATCACCCCGCCCGATCCATTCACCTCTTGGTCGCGACGCCATCTCAAGCTGGATCCCGGCTTAAGGCCGGAATGACATCAAGAATGTGCATGGCTCATTGCCCCAACAGTGCCGATCAAAACAATCGTAAGATATATCTTGAACACGTGCCACGGTGCTCCAATCTCTTGTTTCAGCACGCAAGACATAGGGGAGATCAACCATGACGAACTGGAACAATGACGACAGCTGGCGCCGCATGGAAGCCATGGCCCGGCGCGGCTGGGGGCGCATCGCGGCCAGCATGGAATCGGTCGACAATCTGGGCAACATGGGCGGCAATTTCCGCATCGGCCGGATGCTGGCTTCGGGTGATCTGCGCCTGGTCGCGCTTTACCTGATCGAACAGCAGCCGCGCCACGGCTATGACCTGATCAAGGCCATCGAAGAAAAGTCGGGCGGCTTCTACACGCCCAGCCCCGGCGTGATCTATCCGGCGCTGACCTTTCTTGAAGAAGCCGGCTTCGTGTCGTCCCATGCCGATGGCAACAAGAAGCTCTATACCATCACCGCCGCAGGCCGCACCCATCTCAGCGACAATCGCGACGCCATCCAATCGACCCTGGCCTTTCTCGCCAAGGCCGGCGAGCAGATGAACCGCTTCCGCGAATTCGCCAAGGCCGACTGGCCCTTTGGCCGCGAGGGGCGTGAGACAGGGTCCGAGCAAAGCCGACCTGCGCCCAAAACCGCGCCGCAAGACGACGCCGAACCCGACCACGACCTCAAGGACGTGGTGCCCGAACTCAACCAGGCACGCCGCGCGCTCAAGGCCGCCATCAAGAAGGCCCGCCGCGCCGACGAGAAAGGGCAACGCGAGGCCGCCCGGATTCTCGAGCGCGCCGCCCGCGATCTCGAAGCGCTCGGCGAAGACGACGTGGATATCTGAGCCACTGATTGTGTTTGCCCGCAATTGACGGCATGTTTCGCCGGCGCGCGCCATGCGCCGGGGGAGCAAGCTCATGTCATTATCCGATCGCGATCGCCAGCTGGGCATGGATCGCCCAATTTCCCGTCGCGACTTTCTCAATGGCGTGGCGCTGGCGGCGGCCGGCGTTGCAGCCACTGCCCTGTTTCCCGGAGCGGCGCAGGCGCAGGCATCCGCGCCAGCCTATCCGCCCAAGCTGAGCGGCCTGCGCGGCCATAGCGATCTGGCCATGCGCATCATGCATTCGGTGCGCGATGGGCAGTTCTGGACCAATGCACCCCCGGTCACGCCCACCGGCGAACGCTTTGACCTGGTTGTGGTCGGCGGCGGCATTTCCGGCCTCGCCGCGGCGCAGCTGTTCCGGCAGCAAAAGCCCGATGCCACCGTGCTGATCCTCGAAAACAACGACGATTTCGGCGGCCACGCCCGGCGCAATGAATTTGTCGCGGGCAACGGCCAAACCATTATCGGCTATGGCGGTTCGCAATCGCTGCAGACGCCCAGCTACTTCTCGCCGCTGGTCAAAACGCTGCTGGCCGATATCGGCGTCGAATACGAAAAGTTCGAAACCTTCTACGACAGCGATTGGCACGAAGAACGTGGCTTGGGTGACGCCATCCTGTTCCGCGCCGAGGATTGGGGCACCGAGGCCGATACCCTCGTGGTGACAGGCGAAACCGCCGCTGAATGGGTGCCGAACACGCCGCTCAACGATCAGGCCAAGCGCGACCTCATCGAGCTGATGGATGCGCCGCCCGACTACCTCCCGGGCAAGACGCGCGCCGAAAAGCTCGAACAGCTGTCACAAACCACCTATGCCGATTTCTTGACCAAGATCTGCGGCTATGATCCGCAGCTGGTGCAATATTTCCAGCATTCCACCGAAGCCTATTTCGGCATGGGCATCGAGGGCACCACGGCGCTCGACGCCTGGGGCAACTGGAACCCCGGCTTCGACGGCATGGACTTAGGCGACATGCCTTTTAAAACCATGAGCCCCTCCGGCCGCCTCGCCCTGACCGATCCCGACCCCTATATCTACCACTTCCCCGACGGCAATGCCGGCGTCGCCCGCGCTCTGGTGCGCAGTC
>CAKTFF010000405.1 GCA_934553185.1 uncultured Devosia sp. | reverse complement strand
TGGCCCGCCTTGAAAGGGGCGAGCGCGGGGGCGTGCTAATCGACAGTGCCCTGGACCGGCAACTCGATGGCGCGCTGATGGCGGCCATGCAGCAGGGGCGCACGCTGCGCTCGGACGCTGGCGAAGTGGCGTTTGAAGGCAGTGAGGCCTTGCTCGCCTTTGGCGATCTGGGTGAAGCCCGGGCGCTGGGGGCCGAACAAAGCAATATCTCCATCGCTTTCGGCAACAAGGTCATCCTCAAGCTTTACCGCCGTTTGCGCGCAGGCGATCAGCCCGATGTCGAGGTCGCCAAGTTCCTGTCGGAAGTCGGGCAGTTCCGCAACACGCCGCATTATCTGGGGCAGATCCTCCATCGCGAAGCGGGCAAGGACGCGACGACGCTGGCGGCAGCCTTCGCCTTCGTGCCCAATCGCGGCGATACCTGGAGCACCGTCACCAAGGCGCTGCACGAGCACCTCAACGGATCGGCTAGCGGCGACGCCGCCGGCGACTCCGCGCTGTCAGTCGGTGCACTGCTTGGCCAGCGCACCGCGGAAATGCACAAGGCGCTTGCGGCCGAGACGGACCGCCCGGACTTCAAGGTCGAACCCTTGACGGTGGCCGATATCGAACAGTTGTCGCGTGAGGCCATCGGCGAGGCTGAAGCGCTGCTGGCGCAGTTGCAACAGCAGCTCGAACAACTGCCGGAACAGGCCCGCGCGGTCGCCAGCGAAGTGCTGGACAATCGCGATACACTGATCGAGCGGCTGGGTGCAGCGGCCAATATGACGCCCTCGGGCGGACGCTCGCGCATCCATGGCGACTATCATCTGGGTCAGGTGCTGACGACGGCAGACGACTTCATGATCATCGACTTCGAGGGCGAGCCCCGGCGCACTTTGGCCGAGCGGCGGGCCAAGTCCTCGCCTCTGCGGGACGTCGCAGGCATGCTGCGCTCGTTCCATTATGCTGCCTGGACGGCTCTCAATCTCCACCGCCGCGACCATGATGATCCCAAGGCGCTGGAGCGCGCGGAAAGCTGGCGCCAGCAGGTGAGCACCGACTTCGTGGCCGCCTATCAACAGCACATCCAGGGCGCCCCAAGCTATCCGGCTGATGCGGTTTTCGCCCAGGCGCTGACCGAACTGTTTGTCCTGCACAAGGCCATCTATGAAATCGGCTACGAACTGGCAAACCGCCCGGACTGGGTCGAAATTCCGCTGAGCGGCGTGCGCGACCTGTTGAAAGAAAGCTGAGTTATTGTCCGATACCACCGACGTTTTCACCGCGCCGCCCGCCGCCTACCCATCCGACGTGGAGGCAATCGTCCGCGGGCGGCACGGCAACCCGTTTGCCTGCCTCGGCATGCAGGGCGGCAACGGGCAGCCGATCGCTGTCAATGTGTTCGCGCCCCAGGCGGCCAAGGTCGAGGTGATCGACACCCAGACCGGCAAATCTGTCGCAACGCTCGACCGCATCCATCCCGAAGGCTTTTTCTCTGCCTTTATCCCCGGGCGAACGGAGCGGTTCACCTATAAGCTCGCTCTTTCGGCTGGCGATTTCGCTTGGGAAGCCGAGGACCCCTATCGTTTTCCGCCCGTGCTGGGCGAGCTCGACGAATACCTGTTCGGCGAGGGCCGTCACCTCGAGCTTTACGAAAAGCTCGGCGCGCACCCAAGGAGCATGGAAGGGGTCGAAGGCATCACCTTTGCGGTTTGGGCGCCCAATGCCCAGCGCGTCAGCGTTGTGGGCGAATTCAATGCCTGGGACGGGCGCCGCCATCCGATGCGCCGACGGCTTGGCGTCGGCATCTGGGAAATGTTTATCCCCGAACTGCCGCGCGGCACGGTCTACAAATACGAGATCATTGGACCCCATGGCGAGCGGCTGCCGCTCAAGGCCGACCCGGTGTCCTTCGCCCAGGAAGTGCCGCCCGCCACCGCCTCGATCGCCACGGGCCTGCCCCGGCACGCGTGGCAGGACGGGGAGTGGATGAAGGCGCGGCAGGCGCGGCAGGATCTTGGCGCACCGGTTTCCATCTATGAGGTGCATCTGGGATCCTGGCGTCGCGGCGCCAATGGCGAAATGCTCAGCTACGCGGAGCTGGCCGACCAGCTCGTCGCCTATGTAACCGATATGGGCTTCACCCATGTCGAGCTGATGCCGATCACCGAGCATCCGTTCAGCGGTTCATGGGGCTATCAGCCGATTGGCCTTTTTGCCCCCACCAGCCGCTTTGGCACGCCCGACGAGTTTGCCGCCTTTGTGGATCGCCTGCATGGGGCAGGCATTGGCGTCCTGACCGACTGGGTGCCGGCGCATTTTCCTGCGGACGCCCATGGCCTGATCCGCTTCGATGGTACGGCGCTTTATGAGCACGAGGACCCGCGGCTTGGTTTTCACCGCGACTGGAACACGCTGATCTACAATTTCGGGCGCACCGAAGTGGCCAACTTCCTCCAAGCGAGCGCGCTGTTCTGGTTCGACCACTACCATATCGACGGGCTGCGCGTGGATGCGGTCGCCTCCATGCTGTATCTCGATTATTCCCGCCAGCCGGGGGAGTGGATCCCCAATAAGCATGGCGGCAATGAAAATATCGACGCCGTGGAGTTCCTCCGAACCACCAATAGCGACGCCTATGCGCTTTATCCCGGCACGCAGACCATCGCCGAAGAATCGACCGCCTGGCCAGGTGTCAGCCGCCCGGTTTATGCGGGTGGGTTGGGCTTTGGTTACAAGTGGAACATGGGCTGGATGCATGACACGCTCAGCTATATGAGCCTTGATCCCATCCATCGCCGGCATCACCAGGGGC
>CAKTFF010000404.1 GCA_934553185.1 uncultured Devosia sp. | reverse complement strand
CGCATCATCTGGCCCACCATCCTGCCCGCCTTCATGGCCGGTTGCGTGCTCTCCTTCGCCCGCTCACTCGGCGAGTTCGGCGCCGTGGTCTTCATCGCCGGCAACCTTCCGGGCTTAACCGAGATCGTTTCGCTGCTGATCTTCATCCGTCTCGACGAATTCAACTACGAAGCCGCCGCTGCCCTGGCCTTCGTGCTACTGCTCGCCGCCTTCATCACTCTGCTGCTGACCAACGCCCTCCAGGCCTGGCAACTCCGCTACGCAGACCGCAGCCGATGATGCGGGAACGCGCATATCAGTCGCCCTTCCCCTCTCCCCTTGAGGGAGAGGGTGGATTTCTGCGTTCAGCAGAAATCCGGGTGAGGGGTGCTGCGGGCGCCTATGCTTTGATGTCAATAGGTGCCACCGTACCCATCACCAGCCATTCGGGCTCTTGCTCCCACAGAGGCAGAAGGAACAGTTGCTGATGTCCCAAACCTCCGCCCCACGCTCCCCCGCTCAGCTCACCCTCATCACCCTCGCCTTCGTCTTTGCCGCAGCACTGCTCCTCGTCCCGCTCGCGGTGATTTTCACCTTCGCTCTGCGCGAAGGCGTCGGCGCCTACATCGCCAACATCATCGAACCCACCACGCTCCACGCCATTGGCCTCACCGTGCTCACCGCGCTGATCGTCGTTCCGGTCAACATTATTGTCGGCGTGGCCATCGCCTGGCTGGTCACCCGCTTTCGCTTCCCCGGCCGCCAGTTGCTGATCACCACCGTCGAGCTTCCCGCAGCCGTCAGCCCGATCGTCGCCGGCACCGTCTATCTCTTCCTCTACGGCGCCCAAGGTCTGCTCGGTCCCGCGCTGCAGGCTGCCAATATACAGCTGATGTTCACCCTCACCGCCATCGTCCTGGTCAGCCTTTTTGTCACTGCACCCTTTGTGGCACGCGAGCTGATCCCCCTAATGCAGCAGCAGGGCTCCGAAGACGAGGAAGCCGCTTTGTCGCTGGGCGCCAATGGGTGGCAGATGTTCTGGTTCGTGACCCTGCCCAACATCCGCTGGGCGATTCTGTACGGCGCCATCCTCACCAATGCCCGCGTCATGGGCGAGTTCGGCGCCGTCTCCGTGGTGTCCGGCTCCATTCGCGGCCAGACCAACACTCTGCCCCTTCAGATCTCGCAGTTGTTCAACGACTTCAACGTGTCCGGCGCCTTTGCCGCCGCCTCGACCCTCGCCCTCATGGCCGTCGTGACGCTTGTGCTGAAATCCACCCTGGAAAGCCGCGGCGGCTGGCGCTGACTTCGGCGCCGGAACGGCTCTTCGATAAATAATCGCGCTCACTGCCGGATCGCCCACCCCTTGCTCCACGTTGGCTACTGCCACCCGGAGCCGACATGACCCTTCCCCAGACCTTCGCCTTCCTCATCATCGCCGCCATGATGGTGGCTTTCGTTTGGGGGCGCTGGCGCTACGACCTTGTCGCCGTAGGCGCGCTGCTGGCGGCAATGGCAGCCGGCATCGTGGCGCCCGAAGATGCGTTCAGCGGCTTTGCCGATGACATCGTCATCATCGTGGGTAGCGCGCTGGTGGTCAGCGCCGCCGTCTCGCGTTCCGGCATCATGGAAGTGGCGGTCCGCCGCTTTGCCCCCAATATCAGCACGCCACGCGCCCAGCTGATCCTGCTGGTGGTGGTCGTTACCATCCTCAGCGCCTTCGTCAAAAATATCGGCGCTCTGGCCATCATGATGCCCATCGCCTTCCAGATGGCGCGCCGCTCCAATGTGTCTCCGTCCCTATTTCTGATGCCCATGTCCTTTGGCTCGCTCCTGGGCGGCCTCATGACCCAGATCGGCACCTCGCCCAACATCATCGTTTCCCGCGTCCGCGAAGAGATGACGGGCGAAGCCTTCACCATGTTCGACTACACCCCCACCGGCGCAGCTTTATCCGTGGTCGGCGTGATCTTTCTGGCCATCTGCTACCGCCTCCTGCCCGAACGCGAGCGTGAGGAGACCGGCTTTGATCGCGCCATCGAGATCAAGAACTACACCACCGAAGCCCGTGTCCTCCCAGAGTCGGCTGCCATCGGCCTCACCGTCGCCGAACTGCATGCCGCAGCCGACAACCAGGCCATGGTGACTCGCATCGTTGGCGCCCATGGCCGCACCCGCACCCCGCTGCCAGACGCCAAGCTGCGCGAGGGCGACATCCTCCTTGTTGAAGGCGCACCAGAAGCGCTTGATGCCATGGTCTCCCAATCCGGCCTGTCCTTCTCCGACCGTCGTGGCGCCGCCACTGCCGACGCAGCCGACATGGGCATCATCGAAGCAGTGATCGGCGAACGCTCCGGGCTGATCGGCGCCACCGCTCAGGAACTGACCCTGTTCGACCGCACCGGCCTCAACCTTCTTGCGGTCAGCCGCCGCGATCAGCGTTTCACCGAGCGGCTGGGACAGATACGCTTCAAGAATGGCGACGTTATTCTCATTCAAGGCCATCTCGGCCGTCTCCCCGAACTGCTGCGCGAATGGGATTGCCTGCCGCTGGTCGAACGTGGCTTGCGCATCGGCAGCGTCCGCAACGGACTTGTTCCCCTCGCTATTCTCCTTGTGGCGATGGGCGCCACGGCGTTTGGTCTCGTTCCCGTCGCTCCCGCCTTCTTTGCTGCCGCTGTCGGAATGGTGCTCAGCCGCGCTTTGCCGCTGCGCGAAGTCTATGGGCAGCTCGATGCACCCATTCTCATCATGCTCGCCTGCCTGATCCCGGTCTCCGACTCGCTGCGCTCCACGGGCGGCACCGAAATCATCGCCAGCTGGCTC
>CAKTFF010000403.1 GCA_934553185.1 uncultured Devosia sp. | reverse complement strand
AAGGCGCTCGAAGTGCCGCTGGCTTTCTACATCGACCTGGTGCTGCCCAAGCGGCGGATCATGGAAATCTACCTCAACATTGCCGAATGGGGCCCCGAGGGGCAGTTCGGTGTGGAGGCGGGCGCGCGGCGGGCCTTCGGGATCGTGCCGCAGGATCTTGACTGGCGCACGGCAACGCTGCTGGTGACAGCTTTGCCCAATCCCCTTTTGCGGCGTCCGGCGGAGCCATCGGCAGGGATGCTGCGCATTGCCGGGATCGTGGAAGGGCGGGCGCGCGAATTTGGCGAGCGGGCCAGCTGCGTGGGCGAGAACGGGCGGCTAGCGCTTTAGGCGCTTGTGGCTCGACCGGGAGGGCCCGACCTCGTGTTCGACAGGCTCACCATGAGGTCTCAAACGTTTTGGTTGTTATCTGCTAGCAGGTCGGCCAAGGCGGCGAGCTGGCGGTCTTTTATGCCCAGTTGCGCCAGATGCCGGGCGGTGTTGAGCACGTAGTCGATGTTGCGGCCTGAAATGCCAACCCCGGCACGGATCATGGCGAGTTGCTGGTCGAGCGCGAGATGGCCGGCAAATTGGGCATGCCGCTCATCCACCACAAAGGCCAGCGCACTGACCGTGCGGCCGTCGGCCAGCCGCACGGGACGCCAGACGTCGCGATAAACGGAGGTGACCTGTTCGCGCTCCTGCAGGTAAAGGAAGACCCCTTTCCAGTCGGCATCGCTGACCTCGAACACCATGCCACGGCAGGAGCCGCCGCGTGTGAGGCCAAACACCAGGCCGGGGCGCTCCACCGTGCCGCGATGATGGTGGGAAACGATGGAAAGGCTGCGGTGAGCGCCGCGCAGGAGACCCTGCTGCGCAGAAATGAAGGGGAAGCCGGGGTTCCAGATCAGCGAGCCATAGCCGAAAACCCAATGCGTTGCTGCTGTGTCGCCGCTTGTCATGGGAGGCAAACTAGGGGTCGGCGTGTGGCGGCGCAATCGTCACCCGCCCCATGGGAGCCATGCGGCGCTTTTGCCGGTGGCGAGGGGCGGGTAAGAGTTCGGGTCATGAAAAAGCGAATCATTATCCTGGGTAGCGTGGTTGTCGCCGTGATCGTGCTGTGGAGCGCGGCCTGGCTGGTGCTTTCGGGCCTCGTCCGGCAGAATGTCGAACTGCTGGCGCAAGCCGATGGGGTCACGTCGCCCCGGCTCCAATGCCGGACGCTGGGCGTAGGCGGCTTTCCGTTTCGCTTCGACCTCGATTGCGCGGGCGCACGGATCGAGAGCGGCGATCTGGTGGTGGAGGTGCCCGGCATTCGGGTCAGCGTGCGCGTTTATGCGCCCACCCATGTGCTGGCCTCGGCGCAAGGCCCGCTGGCGCTGAGCGACAGCTTTACCGGTACGCGCAATGCTGTGGACTGGGAAACGCTGGAAGCCAGCGTGCGGCTCGACAATTGGCGCATCGCGCGCGCTTCGGTTTCGGGCACGCAGATGGCGTGGTCGGATACGCTGTTCAGCAACAGCCTGATCGCCAGCAGCCCACTGGTGGAACTTCATGTGTTCGATATTCCCGAGCAGCATGATCCGGCGCAGCGCCTGGCTGCGCTGGCGGGCTATATGCGCGCCGAAGGTCTTGCCTGGCCGGGGCTGACGCTGAGCGACACCAATGCCGAAGTCCAGCTCGAGCTGTCGGGCCTTCCTGACGACGTGCGCAACTGGAGCGATCCGGCGCTGCTGCAGGTGGTGCAGAACAATGGCGGACGGCTCAACGTGGTGTCGGTGCACGGCACCGATGCCGCATCGACCCTTGATGCCGAGGGTGTGCTGGGGCTTGACGCCCAAGGGCTTGCCGAGGGCGAGATCGCCATCACCTCGACCGGGGTTGCCGAGCGGATCGGACCGTTGCTCGAGGAGCCATGGCGGACCCTGGTGCTGGGCACGCCGTCCCCGGACGGGTCCTATCGCAACCAGCTCAACTTCCGTGGCGGCGCGATCTATTCGGGCCTGGTGCCGATCGCTTCGGTGCCGCCGCTGTTCTAGTCGGTTTTCGGCGGTGACACGGTTTCATGCGGGCGGCCGAAATCGGGCGCCGCTGTTTCCTGGCCGGCCGAGATGATGGAGCGGCGAATGGCGCGGGTGCGGGTGAACATGGCTTCAAGCGCAGGGCCATCGCCGGTCCGCACGGCGCGTTGCAGCACGGACAGGTCTTCGGAAAAGCGCCCCAGCATTTCGAGCACTGCCTCGCGATTGGTGAGGAAGACGTCACGCCACATGACGGGGTCGGAGGCGGCTATGCGGGTGAAATCGCGAAAGCCGGAGGCGGAGAACTTGATCACTTCGGACTGAGTGGCCGCTTCGAGATCGGCGACGGTGCCCACGATGTTGTAGGCCACAAGGTGGGGGATGTGGCTGGTGATGGCTAGCACCATGTCGTGGTGGGCGGCATCCATGCTTTCGACCTGGCTGCCCATGGCCCGCCAGAACCGGGCAAGCTTCTCGGTCTGCGCCGGATCGACGTCGGCGCCAGGGGTCAGTACGCACCAGCGACCGGCAAAGAGATCGGCAAAACCAGCCGAGGGGCCGGAATGTTCGGTGCCGGCGAGCGGATGGCCGGGGATGAGGTGGACGCCCTGAGGCACAAGGGGCGCCAAGGTGCGCACCACGTGGCCCTTGACCGAGCCGACATCGGACAGGATCGTGCCCCGCTCAAGCGCCGGAGCGATGGTGCGCATTACCGTCTCATAAGCGCCCACGGGGGTGCAGATGATCACGAGGTCGGCGCCTTGGACCGCCTCGGCGGCGTCAAGGGTATAAAGATCGCCCAGGT
>CAKTFF010000402.1 GCA_934553185.1 uncultured Devosia sp. | reverse complement strand
ACCCTGCCCTCGTCGGTGATGCATGGCTCGCCGATCAACTGATCAAAGCGCTCCCATACCTCCGGCTTGGAAGTGTCTCCGCCCAGCACTTCATGGCGAGCCACCCAGCTCTCGCCGTTCGGACCCCAAGCCACTAACGTGCATTCGATCCTATCGTCTTGCGTGTCGGCGCCGAAGGTGACGAGCTTGGCCTCGCTCGGCAGCGTCTCGTAACTGTAAGGCTCGCATCGGTTGCGCAACACCGTGGGGTCCGCCACATCAACGGTCTCGTTGTGCGGCTCACCTAGCACCAGATTGACGAAGGTCTTTTTCTGCCCAGGATCTTTGTAAACTCGCAGCCATTCTGCAGCGAGGAACTTCCAAGCCGCATTGGGGAACAAACTGTAAGCCGCCCAGACATGGAAGCCGGCGTGACCCTTGAATGGTTGCTCGGCCACCCAGTCACCGGCATCGATCATGCCCGGCTTGTCGTGCTCCTCAATGCGGCAGCCTTGAACCTCGCACCGGAAGTACGCCGTCTCTGGCAGATGCTCACCCGACTCTGCCTTGTCCCACTTCAGGTTTTCCCAGCGCAGCACCTGCTGGTGTCCGCAATGGGGGCACGGCACATAGTAGCGCCGCTGGTCGCTTTCCTCCCAGGCCTTCTCGATACGGCTCACGCCCTGGATCGTTGGTGTCGAACCCAAGATGATCTTCCGGTTCCAGAAACTCTCCGAACGTTTGGTACCGAGCGCAATTTGGTCACCCTCGTTGCCGGCGCCCTGCTCTGGGTACCCATCCACTTCGTCAAAGGCGACGATGCGAGCCGTTATCCGGCGAAAACCGCCTGGGCTATTGGCACCCACGAACGACACCGACGAGCCATTGCGGAACACGCGCTTTTGGATGCGCTGCTCACTGTTCTTAGCTTTCAGATCGCCAGCTATTTCCGCCAATACTGGTGTGTCACGCAGCATCGGCGCAATCTCGGTGCGGCTATAATCCTCCGCGTCCTCGACACGTGGTTGCACGATCAGGATTGGGCTGGGATCGTGGCTGATGAAGTAGCCCACGATATGGTCGAGTATCTTGGTGTACCCGACACGTGCGGACTTCATTACCGTGATCTGTTTGACCGTCGGGTCGGTCACCGCGTCCATGATGCCGTTCTGATAGGCGAACGCCTGGAACTTGCCGGCATCTGCGCTAGTCTCTGGCGAGAGGTAGGCAAACCGATCTGCCCAGTCGCTTAGGGTCAGGATTGGTGGCGGCCGCATTCCCTCAGCGCGCGCGCCGCGCAACCTATTATTTAGGTTTCTTGAGGCGGCGCTTGATGGACGCTTCAGCCTTAACGATGTCTCCGTTTGGATTTCCATCAAAGGCTAATTCCTCAAGGGCGCTGTGCACCTCGCGATCAATCAGCGCTTTAACTTCTTCAGCCGACCGCATCACTGCAGCGCGCGGCGCTATGCGGGCGCCGAGGCCGATGAGCTTGTTTTTGACCAGCTGATATTCAGCGATCACCTGCTCAACCACATCTTCAATCGGGACGAGCCGGAAATCCTCGCGCTCGAATTCGAGCTGCCGCATGAGGGCGATGTAGTTTTCCTTGATCCGTTCGGCTTCGGCCTTACTGACTAACACCCGACCACCGACATTGATGATCCGCTCAGCAGCCTCCTCAGGGCTTTCACCCGGCAGGATCATGCTTCCCGCGTTCATTCCGCTGGTGTCCGCACTGTCCGCACCAGGTGTCCGCATCTCGATGCCGCTGCGCCAGTCCAAATCCACGTAGCTCGGATCTACAGATCCGTCAGGAAAAGCCGGCAAATGGCCGCTTTGCACCTTTCGGCGCACCACCTTTTCATTGCACCCGGCCCGCCTGGCGAACTCGCGAATTGATATTCCTGCGGGCACTGCGGACACCTTTTGGAGGTTTGCACCTAGACGGATTTCGCGGCTGCGCGCCCGTACCACCTCGACCCACCTAGAAAGGTACCTAAACCGGGGGGTATTGCCGGTCTGCCACACGACCTTCGCCCGACCTCGCCCGATCGGCGATGCGGGTCAGCTCGTTGGCGATCTCCGACTTTTCCTCATGGAAGTGGCCAGGGTTGCGGTGTGATGGGCAAAGACGATGGACCCGACGGCCCAGTTCGTTGATCTCATCGGCAATGCTCACGACACAGCGCCCTTAGTCATCTGCTTGACCATGCGTGCTACCTCGCTTGGCAGGAAGCTTGATGACACGTTCTCAAACGCTGCCTTGCTTTCGTCTCGTACCAGCTCTTTGGGCACAGCCGGCCCCCATAGCTTTTCGATGGGCAGGCGATCAGCGCCGGTGCGTCTGAAGACGTGACCGCCGATCCTTGTCAACACGAACGTGCTCTTGAACAACCGCCTTTGCCCCCATGGGGAGGCTGTCACGCCCTTACTCGTTTGACGCGCACTAAAGTCCATGAGCGGGATATAGCCGCCAGCGCTTTCGATCCGCGTCTCGAGACTTACCCCAGATGCTGGCACGCGGCGAAGGTGACCATACTTGACCACCAGCGCCTGACTGGCACCCATCTGCTTGGCGACGGTTCGCTTGACCTGGGTGAAGACCCGCTTGCCCGTTGTATTCAGGGCCATGCGATAGGCGCGGGTCGCTTTGGTGGAACCCAGCGCCGCGACAGCCTCTTCAAATCTGGGCAGCCCCGAGCCTTTGATCGTGATGGCGATAGCAGCTGGCATCTACTCAACCCAGGCCACAAGAACATGCGAACAACCCAGCATCAGCGCCGCGATCGTCTCATGACGGCCATCAAACACCCAGAAGCGATCACC
>CAKTFF010000401.1 GCA_934553185.1 uncultured Devosia sp. | reverse complement strand
CATCAAGGCCGCGCAACAGCTCGATATCATCAAGGAACCCGTCGCCGATCCGGTCGGTGATCAGCTTGGTGAGGCCCGGATTGCACTGCATCAGCCAGCGGCGCGGCGTGATGCCGTTGGTCTTGTTGTTGATGCGCTCGGGATAAAGCTTGTGGAGGTCCGAAAACACCGTCTGCTTCATCAACTCGGTGTGGAGCGCTGAAACGCCATTGATCGAGTGCGAGCCCACGAAGGCCAGTTGCCCCATGCGGACACGGCGGCCGCCCGCCTCGTCGATCAGCGACACATTGGCGATCTGCGCGTCGGTGAACTTGGCCCTCACGCGCGCATCGGTCAGCACATCGGCATTGATCTGGTAGATGATCTGCATGTGCCGCGGCAGGAGCCGCTCCAGCAGGGCCACCGGCCAGCTTTCCAGCGCCTCGGGCAAGAGCGTGTGGTTGGTGTAACCGAACACGCCGCGACACAGCGTCCACGCCTCAGACCATTGGACGCCGTTCTGATCCACGAGAATGCGCATCAGCTCAGCAATGGAGATGGCCGGGTGAGTGTCGTTGAGATGGATGGCCACCTTGTCGGGCAGCGTGCCCAGATCGCCATATTGCTGCAGGTGGCGGCGAACGATGTCCTGGAGGGAAGCCGACGAGAAGAAGAATTCCTGGCGCAGCCGCAGCTCCTGCCCCGCTGCCGTTGAATCGGCAGGGTAAAGAACCCGGGTAATTGCTTCTGCACGCGAGCTTTCTTCGAGGGCGCCGATATGGTCGCCCGAGTTGAACTTGTCGAGCAGGATCGGGTCGATCGGCTGCGCGCTCCACAGCCGCAGGGTGTTGACGCGCGCGCCGCGCCAGCCCACCACCGGCGTGTCATAGGCCACCGCCATCAGGTGGTCATTGGGGCGCCACTCCTGACGCGACACACCATCGCTATCGACAACCGGCTCGACATGGCCGCCAAAGCCAATTTCATAGGCGCTTTCACGCCGCTCAAATTCCCAGGGATTGCCGTGGGCGAGCCAGTCCTCGGGCAGTTCTACCTGCCAGCCTTCGCTCATTTCCTGGCGGAACAGGCCATGCACATAGCGAATGCCATAGCCATAGGCCGGAATCTTGAGCGAGGACATCGACTCAAGAAAACAAGCCGCCAGCCGGCCTAGACCACCATTCCCAAGCGCGGCATCGGGCTCGAGGTTGATGAGGTCGCCCAGATCCACCTTGAGGTTCTTGAGCGCCTGGCGCACCGGGTCCATGAGGCCCACATTGCTCATGGCATCGCGCATCAGTCGGCCGATCAGGAACTCGAGGCTAAGGTAGTAAACGCGCTTGTTGGAGGTCCGCCACGTGTCGCGGGAGGACTCCATCCAGCGGTCCATCACCCGGTCGCGCACGGCCAGGATCGTGGCTTCCAGCCAATCGTGCTGACGCGCAACGATCGGGTCCTTGCCGACCGAATAAATCAGCCTTTCAAGAATTTCGGCCTGAATGGCCTCAACGGTGGTGGCGCGCGGCTCCGGCGACGGGGCGTCGTAAACGATCGGCTGTTGCGGCATGTCGCAATCCAGGTTTCATGACGATGTATTCCCCTCGAAGCAGCAGTCTTGCACTTAATGTGTGCAGACGGAAGCCCCCAAGAGGCGCGGAAAAACGCAGTTACTGAGCTTGGGTGGTTATCTTGCTGACTTCATTGTCCACCGCGTCGTGATCCACGGCAACCCCACCTTCACGCGCCTGCTCCTCGGCATTGCGCAGCAGGAGCCGGCTAATGCTGCGCCAGTCCTCGCCGGCCATTTGGAGCTCGAAACGCTGCCGGTCGCGATCCCGCACACCCTCGACGACATTCTCGGCTTCCGCTTTGGTCGCTCCTAAGCGTTGGATTGCTTCGCCCCCAAACACCAGCGCCGATTCGAACAGTTCGCGCTGCTGGAAGTCGACGCCGGCCTTGATCAGCTCGATGGCGTGGCCGCGATCGAACGCCCTCGCCATCACCTTGGCCAGGGGGAACTCGTCTCGCAGCATCTCGGCGATCTTGGTGGTCTGTTCCTTGGTGTCGGTGCAAACAAGGATATAGTCGGCCGTCCCTGCCCCAGCGGCCCGCAGAATATCGAGTCTGGTGCCGTCGCCATAATAAACCTTGAAGCCGATCTGGGCTGCGGCGCGGATCATGCTTGTGTCATTGTCGATGATCGACACCGAGTGGTGCATGGCGAGCAAGGGCTGGCTGGCGATCTGTCCGAACCGGCCAAAGCCGATGATCAGAACGCGGGCGGACAGCCCGTCGGCCTTGTCCACACCTTCCATGGATTGAGGCGGCGCCTTAGGCATAACAAAGCGCAAGGCGATGATGAAGAAGGGTGTGAGCACCATCGAGATGATGACGGTCGCCGTGAAGATGGCGTTGGTCGGCCCATCGATGAGCCCGGCACTGACCGCGGTAGTATAGAGCACGAAAGCAAATTCACCGCCCTGCCCCATCAGCACCGCCCGCTCAAGCGCCTCGCCATGGCTCGACCGAAGGAGGCGCGCGATGACATAGATGGCCAGGGCCTTGACCAGCATGAAGGCGGCAACGCTGACGGCGATCGTGCTCCAGCTCTGGGCGACAATGCTCAGGTCAAGCGACATGCCGACCGCCAGAAAGAACAGCCCCAACAGGATGCCGCGGAACGGTTCCACATCGGCCTCGATCTGGTGGCGGAAGGTCGAGGTGGATAACAGCACACCGGCCAGAAAGGCGCCCATGGCCATGGAGAGCCCGCTGGCTTGAAACAGGAGCGCCGCACCCAACACCACCAGCAGCGCGGCGGCCGTCATGA
>CAKTFF010000400.1 GCA_934553185.1 uncultured Devosia sp. | reverse complement strand
CGCTTGAAGCCGCCGGGGAAGCCGACATCAAGGTCATCGCCTATGACCGGCTGATCCGCGACACCGAAAACGTCGACTACTACACCACGTTCGACAACTTCCAGGTCGGCGTGCTGCAGGCCAATTCGATCCTCCAAGGTCTCGGCTATCCCGAGAACACGGGTCCGTTCAATATCGAGCTGTTTGGTGGCTCACCGGACGACAACAACGCCTTCTTCTTCTATGACGGCGCGATGAGCGTGCTTCAGCCGCTGATCGACGAGGGTGTGCTGGTGGTCAAGTCCGGCCAGCAGGGCATGGACCAGGTCGGTACGCTCCGCTGGGATGGTGCAACTGCCCAGGCGCGCATGGATAACCTCCTGTCCGCCTTCTACTCGGACGGCTCGCAGGTCGATGCCGTGCTTTCGCCAAACGATGGCGTGGCGCGCGGCATCCTGTCTTCGCTCAAGGGCATCGGATACGGCTCGGGCGACCTCGACTATCCGATCATCTCGGGCCAGGACGCGGAAGTGCCCTCCATCAAGGCGATCATCGCTGGCGAGCAGTATTCCACCGTCTACAAGGACACCCGTGAACTGGCCCGCGTCACCGCGGACCTGGTCGACAGCGTCCTGAGCGGCACCGAGCCGACCGATCTCGATACCTCGACCTACGACAATGGCGTCAAGGTCGTGCCGTCGCTGCTGCTCACCCCCTATGCGGTTGACGTCTCCAACTACAAGGAACTGGTGGTCGATTCCGGCTACATAAACGAAGCCGACCTTCAGTAGAATATTGACAAAACCGGGCTCCGCAGCGCATGCGGAGCCCATCGGCCGTTGACGTAAGCGTCACCTGGGCCGCCAAAGCGAGAAAAGCATGGCGAACACAATTCTGGAGATGCGCGGCATCACCAAAACTTTTCCGGGCGTCAAGGCGCTGTCGGACGTCAATCTCGAGGTGCGCGAAGCGGAAATCCACGCCATCGTGGGTGAAAACGGCGCCGGCAAATCCACGCTGATGAAGGTGCTGAGCGGGGTTTACCCGTCCGGCTCCTATGACGGGCAGATCATCTACAAGGGCGAAGAGCAGCACTTCAAGTCGATCCGCGACAGCGAGCACAAGGGCATCGTCATCATCCACCAGGAACTGGCGCTGGTGCCGCTCCTGTCAATCGCTGAAAATATCTTCCTCGGCAACGAGCAGGCGACGAGCGGGGTGATCGACTGGGACGAGACGCGTGACGGCGCGCGCAAGCTTCTGGGCATGGTGGGGCTGACCGAAGATCCCAATACGCTCGTCACCAATATCGGCGTGGGCAAGCAGCAGCTGGTGGAAATCGCCAAGGCGCTATCGAAGTCCGTGCAGTTGCTGATCCTTGACGAGCCCACGGCGTCACTGTCGGAAAAAGACAGCCAGGCTTTGCTTGACCTCCTCATGGAGTTCCGCCGCCAGGGCATCACCTCAATCCTGATCTCGCACAAGCTCAACGAAATCAGCAAGGTCGCCGACCGCATCACGGTGATCCGTGACGGCCGCTCGATTGAGACGCTGAACAAGGAAGACATTTCCGAAGACCGCATCATCACGTTGATGGTCGGCCGTTCGCTTGATGACCGCTATCCCGCCCGCGTCCCCGAAATCGGGGAAGTGGTGTTCGAGGTCAAGAACTGGAGCGTTTATCACCAGCAGCATCGCGACCGGCAGGTGATCAAGAATATCGATATCAACATCCGCAAGGGCGAAGTGGTGGGCATTGCCGGGCTGATGGGCTCGGGCCGCACCGAGTTCGCCATGAGTGTGTTCGGCCGTTCCTATGGGCAAAAGATCACCGGGCAGGTGCTGCTGCATGGCAAGCAGATCGATACCTCGACAGTCGAAAAGGCTGTCGCGCATGGCCTTGCCTACGCCACCGAAGACCGCAAGACCTTCGGGCTGAACCTGATCGACCACATCAAGCACAACACCACCATCGCCAATCTCGCGGGCATTTCCCGCGTCGGCGTTATCGACGACATGTCGGAAATGGATGTCGCCAACGAATATCGCCGCAAGACCAATATCCGCTCCTCAAGCGTTTATCAGGTCACGGGCAATCTTTCGGGCGGCAACCAGCAGAAGGTGGTGCTGAGCAAGTGGCTGTTCAGCAATCCGGACGTTCTGATCCTCGACGAGCCGACGCGCGGCATCGATGTCGGCGCCAAGTATGAAATCTACACCATCATCAACCAGCTGGCCGCGCAGGGCAAAGCCGTCCTCGTCATCTCCTCGGAGATGCCCGAGCTGCTCGGCATCACCGACCGCGTCTATGTTATGAACGAAGGCCGCATCGTGGGCGAAATGCCGACCAGCGAAGCGAGCCAGGAAAAGATCATGCGCGCAATCGTTCGCGCTGAAGGGAAAGCATCATGACCACAGAAACCGCCCAGCCGGGCATCACCGCGACCGGCGAGAAGGTCCGTGTGCAGGAACTGACTGTTTGGGGCGCGCTGCAGGCCAACCTGCGCGATTATGGCCTCCTCTTGGCGCTGATCCTGATCATGCTGTTTTTCCAGTATTTCACCAATGGCGTGCTGTTCAAGCCGGTGAACCTGACCAACATCATCCTGCAGAACAGCTACATCATCGTGATGGCGTTGGGCATGCTGCTGGTGATCGTCGCCGGCCATATCGACCTGTCGGTGGGCTCGGTGTCGGGCTTCGTCGGCGCTCTGGCCGCCATGCTCATGGTAGGCTGGCGGTTCCCGCCGGAGTTCGCGTTCCTCGCCAACCCGTTCGTTGCCGGCGCCATCTGCATGGTGGTGGGTGCCGCGATCGGTGCGGCGCAGGGCTACCTGATCGC
>CAKTFF010000399.1 GCA_934553185.1 uncultured Devosia sp. | reverse complement strand
CGCGTGTGACGGAAATGCCATTCCTCGGTATAGTGGGTGAACCGCGCGTTCATGTTCTCGAACTTAACATGGCGCTGGACGAGGCCGTGCCCGCCGGAAACTGAAATGCTCCGCCAAACGGAAAAACAGCGGCCTGACGCCAATGCCTTGCTGGCGCTTGCCACACGCGAGAGTCGTGGCAAGCTGACCATATTCCTGGGCGCCGCGCCCGGCGTCGGCAAGACCTATGCCATGCTCGAACGCGCCCGCGCGCTCAAGGAACAAGGTGTGGATGTCGTGATCGGCCTGGTCGAAACCCATGGCAGGGACGAGACCGCAAGGCTGGCCGAAGGGTTGGAAACCCTGCCGCGGCTTGCTGGTGAGACCGCCTATGGCGAGTTCGACCTTGATGCCGCCCTTCTGCGAAAACCGGCGCTGCTGATCGTGGATGAACTCGCGCACAGCAATCGAGGAGGGGCGCGCCACCCCAAGCGGCATGGCGATATTGCCGAACTGATCCAGGCCGGCATCGATGTCTGGACCGCGCTCAACATCCAGCACCTTGAAAGTCTCTCCGAGCTTGTTGGGCGGATTGCTGGCGTACCGGTGCGCGAAACCGTGCCTGACACAGTGCTCAAGATGGCCGACGAGGTGATCCTGGTAGATCTTCCTCCGGCCGAGCTGATCGCACGGCTCAACGCGGGCAAGGTCTACCTGCCCGGCAACGCGGCGCGGGCGCTGGAAGGCTTCTTCCGGCCCGCCACACTGACCGCGCTGCGCGAACTGGCGCTGCGCCGCGCTGCTGACCGGGTGGACGACCAGATGGTCGAGTTCCTGCGCCAGAACGCGGTGGAAGGCCCGTGGGCAACCGGCGAGCGCCTCCTGGTTTGCGTCGGACCTGATGCCGTATCCGAAAAGGTGGTCCGCACCGCCAGCCGCCTAGCCTCGGGCCTTAATGCGCGTTGGCTGGTTCTTTCCCTGAGCCGGCCCGGCGCCCCGCTGCCCAGCCCCGAAGCTGCGGCGCGTCTTGAGGACATCTTGCGACTGGCGGAGCGCTTCGGCGGCGAGACGCGCCGCGAAACGGCAGATGACTTTGTCGAGGCCATCCTGCGGATTGCCCGGCGCGAGCACACGACCCAGATCGTTATAGGCCGTCCATCGGGCCGGCTTTGGCTGCGTCGCTCCTTGCCCGATGCACTTTTGCGGCGTGCCGGCGAAATCGGGGTGCACGTCGTGCCCGAGGCGGATACGCGTGCAAAGGAGAAGCCGCGTCAAAGGCCCACGCCGCCGCAATGGCCGCTGGGTTTGGCGCTGCCGGTCGTCGCTGTTGGTGCCACGACCCTGTTCGGTCTTGGGCTAAGCGCTCTTGTTGCCCTGCAAAACCTCTCCATGCTCTATCTGGTCGCCGTGCTGCTCTCGGCTGTCATCGCAGGGCGTGGTTCGGCAATGCTGGCGGCCATCTTATCCTTTGGCGCCTACAACTTCTTCTTTATCGAGCCTACCGGGGCGCTGACCGTGGCCCAGCCGCAGGAAGTGCTGTCGCTGGTCATTTTCATTGCCGTTGCTTTCTTCACTGGTCAACTCGCCGCGCGTTTGCGCGAACAGGCCGATCTCTCCCGTCGGCAGGCGCGCCAGAGCCAGGCCTTGCTCGATTTTTCGCGCAAACTCTCCGGCGCTTACGGGCAGGACAGTGTGCTTGATGCCATTGCCAGCCATCTTCACGCTAGCTTAAGGCGCCCTGTCGTGGTGCTGGTGCCTGACGAAGGGGGCGAGTTAGCCACTGCAGCCGCCTGGCCGCCGGACCAACTGTTGGACGGCACCGAACTGACCGCCGCACGATGGTCTTTCACGAGAAAGGAAGTCGCCGGATTTCTGTCCGGTACCTTGCCACAGGTGCGCTACCTGTTTCGGCCCATTGTATCGACGCAGCGTATCCTCGGCGTGGTTGGCCTCGCAATGGGCCCGCGCGACAATCCTCTCGCGTCCAACGAGGAGCGCATCTGGATGGCACTCCTGGACCAGGCAGCCATCGCCGTGGATCGCGCGCGGCTCACCCGGGAAAATGCACAGGCTTCCGTGGCCCGCGAGGGCGAGAAGGTGCAAGCGGCGCTGCTCTCCTCCCTGTCGCACGATCTGCGAACGCCCCTGGCCTCTATCACTGGCGCGGTGACCACGCTGCGCCAACTCGGGGACAAGCTGCCGCCTGAAACGCGCGACGACCTGTTGCTGGCCATCGAAGAAGAGGCAGGCCGGCTCAATCGCTTTGTCGCCAATCTGTTTGACATGACGCGCATCGAGGCTGGTATGACCCTGGCGCGTCGCGAGCCGGTGGACCTCCAAGCGGTGATCAACACAAGTGCAGCCCGCGCTCGGCGCCTGCATCCGGACCTCCCAATCGAGTTCAGCCTCGCCCCCGATCTGCCAAGAGCCTTGGGCGACCCGGTTCTGCTTGAGCAAGTAATTTTCAACCTGCTCGACAATGCCCGCAAATATGCCGGACCGCAGCCGGTGACCATTTTCGCACGTGCCGAGGAGGGCGAAGCGATGATCTCGATCACCGACCTAGGCAAAGGCATTGCCGAGGCTGATCTCGAAAAAGTATTCGACAAGTTCTATCGCCGCGCCAAGGGCGACGGACGCGCTGCAGGCACCGGGCTGGGCCTCTCCATTGCGCGGGGCCTGATGGTGGCTATGGGCGGTTCGATCAAGGCCGTGAGCCCGGCGGTGCGCAAGCGCGGCACGCGCTTTACCCTTCGCCTGCCGATACTGGGGACGCCGGACTGATGCTGCACCGCATTCTCGTGGTTGATGACGAACCGCAAATCCAGCGCTTCCTCAAGCC
>CAKTFF010000398.1 GCA_934553185.1 uncultured Devosia sp. | reverse complement strand
CAGCGCGCGGCTTTCCAGGCTTACAAGGTCGCATTCCGCAAGAACGAGGCCGATCACAACCTTCCCCATGCCGCGGCGCTGGTCACCGCCTGGAATGCCTTCGCTGACGTCATGGGGGTGGCAAGGGTATGAGCAAGGAAGCGCACACCTGGGCAGCCGAACTGGCGCTCCCCGATCCCTCTATGAAAACAGTACTTTTGCAGCTCGGCTACATGCACCGAGCCGGTCAGAAGCTCTTCCCATCGCAAAATCTGCTGGCTGAGAAAACCGGGCTTTCGCCGCGGGCTGTGTGGGACGCCATGAAGTTGCTCGAGATATTCGGGCTGATCAAACGAGAGGCGCGAAGCAACGGCTTTCGGGGGCGGACCTCGGACGCTGTGACGCTCAGCATCGGGGACGCGTTTGTCATCCCCAAGAGCGCGATCCGCATGGCTCGGAAAGGTCTGCGCAACTCGCACCACGTGCAATCAACAACAGCAAATTTGCAACTCGCACCACGTGCGGGTGCCCCTCGCACCATGCGCGAAGGAATAGGAGATCTATCAGAAGAACCCAACCAAGGAAGCACTGAGGGTAGTATAGGGCACTGTACACGCGAGGCTGGCACCGGCCGACCGACGCTCCGCCTGCTGGCTGGGGGCAGGCCATGAGGGAGCTCCGGGATTACCAGCAGCGCGCCCTGACCAACCTACGCCAGTCCCTTAAGAGCGGACATCGGCGGCCCATGCTTCTGCTTCCCACTGGTGGGGGCAAGACGCTGATCTCTGCTGCGGCGGTACAGTCTGCCCTCGACAAGGGTAATCGTGTGGCGTTCTGCGTTCCCAGTATATCTTTGATCAACCAGACGGTAGACGCATTCCGCGAAGAGGGTATCCACGACATCGGCGTGATGCAGGCCGACCACCCCGGCGCTGACGCTGCGGCCCGCGTGCAGGTGATCAGCGAAGCCACCCTGCTTCGCCGCGCCCGGCCCGACGTCGACTTGGTGTTCGTCGACGAGGCGCATCAGGTGCACAAATCCATCTTGGCATGGATGGCCGATAAACCGGACCTGCCGTTCATTGGCCTTTCAGCGACCCCATGGACCAAGGGTCTGGGCAAATACTACGACGATCTGATCGTCGCCGCGCGAACGCAGCAGCTGATCGATGAAGGTCACCTGGCGCCGTTCCGCGCCTATGCGCCGACCCATCCCGATCTCACCGGTGTGCGGGACGTTGGCGGCGATTACCACGAAGGCCAACTCGCCGAGGCGATGAACAAAGCTCCCCTGCGGGCAGACGTCGTCACCAACTATCTTTCCAAAGGCGAGAACCGGCCAGCACTCTGCTTCGGCGTCAACCGCGCCCATGCTTACCAGCTCTATCAAGACTTCGAGCGGGCGGGTGTGCCGGCGGCATATGTCGATGCCCACACGGACATCAAGGCGCGTGAAGACATCAAGCGCGCCTTCCACGACGGTGACATCAAGGTCGTCTGCAACATCGGCACGCTGACCACTGGCATCGACTGGGATGTACGATGCCTTATCTTGGCCCGGCCGACCAAGAGCGAGGCGTTGTATCAGCAAATTATCGGCCGGGCATTGCGCATGGCGCCGGGCAAAGAAGATGCCCTTATTTTCGATCACAGCGACACCACCCTTCGGCTGGGTTTCGTGACCGACATCCACCACGATACGCTCGACACCGGAAATCGAAAGCAAAGCAGTGGCGGCAAGCGGGAGCCGGCGATCAAGCTGCCGAAGGAATGCCCCTCCTGTCACTTCGTGAAGCCGGCTGGCGTCCATGCGTGCCCGGAATGCGGGTTTACGCCCAAGCGCCGTTCAGATGTTGAAGTGGTCGACGGCAATCTGGTCCAGCTTTCCGGCAAGACCAAACCCGCCACGATGGAGGTCAAGCAGCACTGGTATGGTGCCCTAATCTGGATCGCCCGTGAACGTCGTTACAAGGCCGGTTGGGCGGCGCGCAAGTACCAAGACAAATTCGGCGTATGGCCCGCAAATAGCATGCCTGACACTGCCGAAATGCCAACCGCGGAGGTTCGAAGCTGGGTCAAGTCGCAGCAGATCGCATGGGCAAGGGTCCAAAAGAAGGGCCAGTCCGATGCAGCGTGAGAAGACAGCCGTTCTGGCCAAGGGACGTTGGCGCAGCATCCTCCCCGCACTCGGTATCGATAGCCGCATGCTGGTCAACAAGCACGGGCCGTGCCCCGTTTGCGGTGGCAATGACCGGTTCCGCTTTGACGACAAAGAAGGTTCGGGAACCTGGATCTGCAATAAATGTGGAAGCGGCGATGGCATCGAACTGGTGAAAAGGTTTCGGGGGGTCGATTTCCTCGCCGCGTGTGCCCTGATCGACCCGGAAATCGGCGCAGCAGAAATGGAGGCGCCACGCGAGGAATTTGATGCGGAGCAGGTTCGGCGATCGATGCGCCAGATGGGCGAGCGAGCCGAACAGGTGTCGCATATGGACCCTGTTCACCGATACCTGACGCGTCGGCTGGGCGACGACGTCAACACGCCTGGCTGCCTTCGGACGCTTCGCAGCTGCCTGTACAAGGATGGCGACAGCCTAAGCTACCACCCCGCGATGCTGGCATCGGTGCGGGATGCGGGCGGGAAAGCAGTCGCTCTCCATCGCACGTACCTGACCCCCGACGGTCACAAGGCCGATCTGCCGCAAGTCCGCAAAGTCATCGGCAAATTGCCGGATGGATGCGCGGTTCGGTTGTTCGATCCCGCCCACACTATGGGCATTGCGGAGGGCATCGAAACGGCGCTTGCCGCGTCCATCCTCTACAAAATACCGGTCTGGGCAGCGCTCAATTCTGG
>CAKTFF010000397.1 GCA_934553185.1 uncultured Devosia sp. | reverse complement strand
TGGTTGACGATCGTGACGGTGTTGGTGGCGTCCGGCTCCTGCGGTTTGCCGCGCAGTACGGGCGCGTTACCGGCCGCCAGCACCACGATCATGGTTTCGCCGATGGCGCGGCTGACAGCGAGCAGGAAAGCGCCAACGATGCCGGGCAGGGCGGCGGGCAGCAGGACGTTGCGGATGGTCTCGCTCTTGGTGGCGCCCAGGCCATAGGCGCCGTCCCGCAGCGAGCGGGGCACCTGGTTGAGGATGTCATCGCTGAGCGAAGACACGAAGGGGATGATCATGATGCCCATAACGACGCCCGCCGTCAGCGCGCTGGTGGCATTGATGTCGAGCCCGACAAGCCGGCCAGCGTCGCGCAGGAAAGGTCCAACCGTAACCAGGGCGAAAAAGCCGAACACGATGGTGGGAATGCCCGCCAGGATCTCGATGATCGGCTTGGCGATCGAGCGCAGGCGGTGATGGGCATATTGGCTGAGGTAAATTGCAGCCATCAGGCCAACGGGAACCGCCACCAGCATGGCGACGGCCGTGATCATCAGCGTGCCCGACAGCAGCGGCAGCAGGCCATAGCTGCCGTAATTGTTGCCGGTGCCGGCATTGTTGGGCGCCCAGACGGTGCCGAAGAAGAAGTCGAGCGGGTTGATGAAGGTAAAAAACTTATAGGCTTCGGTGATCAATGAGGCGACGATGCCTACTGTGGTGAGGATAGCGACCGCCGAGCACAGCATCAGCACGACATTGATCACGCGTTCCACCCAGTTGCGCGCGCGCAGGCGAGCAGAAACGCGGCTGCGGGCATAAAGCAGCGCCGCGCCGCCGGCTATGGCGGCTAGCACCAGGACGCCGGCAAAGGTGATGAACTGAAAGGAGCGCAGCGCGTCGCCGGCTGCCTGCTCGAATGGGGCGACCTCGCCGGCAACGCCATAGCCGGAGGCCAGCGCATTGATGCGGCTGATCGTGGCGTTGAGCTGCGCCTGGTCGAGGACGAGCAGCGTCTCGGCGGGAATTTGCCCAACGGTGTAATCATGGGTGATGCCGCCGCCGAACCAGGCCCAGAGGGCAAGGATGATCAGCGCGGGCACCATGGCCCAGATGGCGACATAGGAGCCGTGATATTGGGGGCGGGAATGGACTTTGACGCCGTTTGTCGTGGCCAGGCCGCGGCTGCGCGACCAACCCGATTGGTATGCGACACCGAGCAGAACCAGCAGCAGGGCAGCGACGATCAAGGCGTTCATGTCAACTGTTCCAACAGGAAGAGGAACGGGCCGCGCACAAGCGCAGCCCGTAGTCGCGATTACTGAGTCGGGCCGGCTTCGAAAGCGGCGAGAACTTCAGCGGTCTTGTCGGCTGGCTGGGGGATCAGGCCAGCGGCTTCGAGGATGCCGCCTTCGCCCGAAACGTCTTCGGACAGGAAGTAGGAGACATATTCCTCAAGGCCGGGGATCACGCCGATATGCTGACCCTTGACGTAGAAGAACAGCGGACGCGACACGGGGTATTCGCCGGCGGCAACGGTTTCCTTGGAGGGAACAACGCCGTTCACGGTCGCAACCTTGAGGGTGTCGGTGTTCTGCTCGTAGAAGGAGAGACCGAACACACCAACGGTGTTGCTATCGGAGTTGAGGCGCGCCAGGGTCTCGGTGTAGTCGCCCGAAATCTCGATGACGACGTCCTGACGGTAGGTCGAGCAGGCGGCTTCGGCGTCTTCTTCGCTGGTGCCTTCCGGCAGACCGGCTTCTTCACAGCCAGCGCCGACGACTTCGTCCTGGAACACTTCACGCGTGCCGTGGTTGGCAGCGGGAACAGCCATCATGATCGGCTGGTCGGGCAGCGAAGCGTCGATCTCGGACCAGTTGGTGTAGGGGTTGTCGACCAGGGCGCCGTCAACCATGACCTGGGCGGCAATGGCCTTGTACACCTGAACAGGGGTCAGGGCGAAGTCAGGGCCGGTCGCAGCCGAAGCAAAGACAATGCCGTCGAAACCGAACTGGATTTCACGGACGTCGGTGACGCCAGCGGCGGTGCAGGCTTCCATTTCGCCTTCGCGGATCTGGCGCGAAGCGTTGGCGATGTCGATGGTGTTGTCGCCCGTGCCTTCACAGAACTGGCTAAGGCCACCGCCGGTGCCGCCCGAACCAACAACCGGGGTGTTGAATTCAGGGAAGGAGGCGCTGAACTCTTCGGCAACGATGGAGGCGAAGGGCAGCACGGTGGACGAGCCGGCAACCTGGATGGTGTCGCGCGACTGGGCGAAAGCAGCGTTCGTGCCGAACGCGGCAAGCGCGATCACGGCAGCACTGGCGTAAAGTGCGGTTTTCATAAGTGTTTCCCTTCGGAATGACGTTCAAGCTCGGCTGGCTGGTCCACGGACCGCCTTTAACGAGCCGGACCATAGGGGTGGCTCGCGACAGTTTTATTGCATGGCGATGACGGGTTTATGACAGCGTAAGTTGTTGCACTGGCTCGATATCTCACAGAACAACGCGCGTTCTTACATTGCTTTGTGACCAGATCCGTGGGTCAGCTCAGTCGTTCCATTCAGCCCGTAAAGGCTTAAGCCGACAGTCGCTTTCCTCTACTTCTCTCTTGCCTGCGGCTGCTGCCCTGCTAAGAGGCAAGGCGGGGCCTATAGCTCAATGGTTAGAGCCGACCGCTCATAACGGTCTGGTTGGGGGTTCAAGTCCCTCTGGGCCCACCATATTCTTGCAGGCGTCTCCGGTTCCCTGGGGACGTCTGTTGGTCCCCTGCAGATGGGCGCAATGATCATAATCGAGGCTCGCCAGCGGCTAAGCGGGAGTCATCATTGCAAACCAGCTGCCCTGTCGCTCTCACCCATACGG
>CAKTFF010000396.1 GCA_934553185.1 uncultured Devosia sp. | reverse complement strand
GCTCACCATGAGGTCTCAGAAATATCGTGGTCCGTTAGACCTCATGGTGAGCCTGTCGAACCACGAGGTCGGGCGCACCGACGCTAATTGCGGCTGAATCCCACCGCGCCTTCGCGGCCGGTTTGTCCCCTGTGGCGCAAGAGGTGATCGGCTAAAACCAGCGCCATCATGGCTTCGCCGACCGGAACAGCCCGGATGCCGACGCAGGGGTCGTGGCGGCCCTTGGTGATGATGTCGGTGTCCTGGTTGGCAGTGGTGACGGTCTGGCGTGCCGTCAGAATGGACGAGGTGGGCTTGACGGCAAATCGGCAGACGATGGGATCGCCATTGCTGATGCCGCCCAGGATGCCCCCGGCGTGATTATCGAGAAAGTAGGGACGTTCTGCGCCGGCCCGCATCTGGTCAGCGTTCTCGACGCCGGTGAGGCTGGCGGCTTCAAAGCCGGCGCCGATTTCAACGCCCTTGACGGCGTTGATGCTCATCATGGCCGAGGCAAGGTCGGCGCTGAGCTTGCCATAGATGGGAGCGCCCCAGCCGGCCGGAACGCCTTCAGCGACAACTTCGATAACGGCGCCGACCGAGTTACCGTCCTTGCGGATGCCGTCGAGGTAATCGGCCCAGAGCGTAGCGGCCTGCGGATCGGCGCAGAAGAAGGGGTTCTGGTCGACTTCAGCCCAGTTGAAATTGCCATAGTCGATCTTGTGCGGGCCGACCTGGACGAGGCTGGCGCGGATGGTGATGCCGCCCAAAACCTGGCGGGCAATGGCTCCGGCCGCGACGCGTGCGGCGGTTTCGCGGGCTGAGGTGCGGCCGCCGCCGCGATAGTCGCGGATGCCGTATTTCTGGTCATAGGTGTAGTCGGCATGTCCCGGACGATACTTGTCGCGGATGTCGGCATAGTCCTTGGAGCGCTGGTCGGTGTTTTCGATCAGGAGCGAAATGGGCGTGCCGGTTGTTCGCGCGCCATTGGTTCGGTCATCCTCGAAGACGCCGGAGAGAATCCGCACTTCGTCCGCTTCGCGGCGCTGGGTGGTGTATTTCGATTGGCCGGGCTTGCGGCGGTCGAGGTCGCGCTGGATCATCTCGGGGGTCAAAGCCAGGCCTGGCGGGCAGCCATCGACCACCACGCCCAGGGCAGGACCATGGCTCTCGCCCCAAGTCGTGAAGCGGAAGAGATGTCCAAAACTGTTGAACGACATGGGCGCCCTCGTGGTTGGCCGCTTGTATGGCTGGCTCGGCTGCCCGTCAATCAAGCGGCGGCGTTAACCTGGGATAGAGCGGCGAACCGAGCAGGCGTAGCGCCATTACCGATAGACTGGAGTTCTGCCCATGACCGTTCAAATCTCGCTCGCCGACGATACCCTAGCGCCGCATCAGGATGTCGGGCATGCCCATCGCGTGGCGCCCGACATTGCCTATTTGCGGACCGTGCTGGTCAATGTGGTGTTTCTCGGCACGGCTGAGAACTGGGTGCTGGTGGATACAGGCATTCCCGGGAGCGGCGACGCAATCCGGAGTGCCGCGGATGATCTGTTTGGCGCCGGAGCGCGGCCACAGGCAATTATCCTGACGCACGGCCATTTCGACCATGTCGGTGCGCTGGAAAGCCTCAGCCGCGAGTGGGACGTGCCGGTTTTTGCCCATCCGCTTGAGCACACATTCCTGTCGGGCGGCGCAGAATACCCGCCGCCCGATACTCATGCCGATGGCGGGTTGATGCCAAAGCTGGCGCCGCTGTTTCCCCGCTCACCTGTGGATGTGTCGGAGCGACTCGAACCCTTACCGGCGGATGGCAGCGTACCTCAGGCGCCGGGCTGGCAGTGGCTCCACACGCCGGGTCATACGCCTGGCCATGTGTCGCTGTGGCGTCAGGCGGACAGCAGCATGATTGCGGGTGACGCCTTTATCACCACGGGTCAGGAATCGGCATATGAGATCGCGGTGCAGGAGATCGAGATGCACGGGCCGCCGCGCTATTTCACGCCTGACTGGATAGCAGCGGAAAGGTCGGTGCGGCTCCTGGCCGAGCACCGGCCCCGATTGGTGGTGACCGGACACGGGCGGGCACTGGCTGGGCCCGAAATGCTCAATGCACTGACGCGGCTGGCGCAGGACTTCAACAGCATCGCGCTGCCCGAGCACCTACGCGACGGGCGCTAGACGGTGGGAACCGTCCAGGTGTCGGTGGCTGAGTGCATGGTCATCTGACCGCGGGTGAAATGGACGACGACGCCCTGCGGCGGTGGCCAGTTGAGCACGTCAGCCCGGGGCGTGCCTTCGATCAGGTGACGTAGGACGCGCAGAACGCCGCCATGCGCCACGACCACCGCCCGGTGCGTGAGCGCCTGGGCGAAATCGAGCAGGCGAAGGCTGACATCCTCGTAGTTTTCGCCTCCTTCGGGACGGAAGCCCCAGTACGACTCGTCGCGGCGGCCGGGCGCGATGGCCTGTTCGTCGGCGATTTCGGCGTGAAGACGCCCTTCCAGGGTGCCGAAGGAGATTTCGATCAAACGCGGATCGTGGATAACGGGGGGCAGAGGCACCGAGAAGGCGGCGCGCATGCGCTCCATGGTTTCGCTGGCGCGCGACAGGGGCGAGGCAAACCAATTGAGCGAAGCAGGGTCAACGCCCTCCTGCTCGAGCAATTCGCGCAGCAGCACGCCATTGCTGTCGGCCTGCAACTGCCCGGTGCGATTGAGCGGAATGTCGCGGCTGCCCTGGTAGCGCTGTTCGCGGTTCCAGTCGGTCTCGCCATGACGGGCGAAATAGAAGTCCGGCCACTCGATGGCAGTCATGGCGTGATCATCCGCGCTAGGAGAACTTACTCGGAGGCTGGTTCGACG
>CAKTFF010000395.1 GCA_934553185.1 uncultured Devosia sp. | reverse complement strand
GGCGGTCAGTTGGGGCGGATGCTCTCGCTCGCGGCCAGCCGACTGGGCATGCGCACCCACATCTTCTGCCCCGATCCGCTCAGTCCCGCTTTCGAGGTCACCCCCCACAAGACCGTCGCCGCCTATGAGGATCACGACGCGCTCGCCCGCTTTGCCGATGCGGTGGATGTCGTCACCTACGAGTTCGAGAATGTTCCGGCAGCCACCGCCGACTTTCTCGCCGCCCGCAAGCCTCTGCGCCCCGCCGCCAAGGCCTTGGCCATTTCGCAAGACCGGCTGGCCGAAAAACAGTTCCTCGCCAGCAAGAACATCCCCGTAGCACTCCATCGTGCCGTCACCAGCCTCGACGAACTCGACACGGCTATTGAAGCCCTGGGGCTTCCCGCAGTGCTGAAGACCACGAGGTTGGGCTACGATGGCAAAGGCCAGCGCGTCCTCCGCACGCGCGAGGATGCAGCGGCCGCCTTCCACGCCCTCGAACCCAAGCCCTTGGTGCTTGAGGCCTTCGTGCCCTTCGAACGCGAAATCTCCGTTGTCGTCGCACGCAACGCCCAGGGCGAAGTTCGTGCCTATGATCCTGCCGAAAACGTGCATCGCGATCACATCCTTTGGACCTCGACCGTCCCTGCCGACATTTCCACAGGCCTGGCTAAGCATGCCGCCATGCTGGCCAAGGTCATCGTCGTGGCGCTTGATTATGTCGGCGTTCTGGGCGTCGAATTCTTTGTTCTTGGCGGCGAACGCCCTACCCTCCTCGTTAACGAGATCGCCCCCCGCGTTCACAATTCCGGTCACTGGACCGAAGCGGTCTGCCTCACGGACCAGTTCGAGCAGCATATTCGCGCCGTGCTGGGCTGGCCGCTGGGTGATCCCGCGCGCCTTGCCGATGTGGTCATGGAAAATCTGGTCGGCAACGACGTCGCCAGAGTACCCGCAGGACTGGACGGCAACACCCAACCCCACCTTTACGGTAAGACGGAAACCCGTCCCGGCCGCAAGATGGGTCACGTCAACCGGATCGTACGGCGTTAGCCCTCTTTCTAGCTTACCCCATCTCCCCGGTTTTTCTTCCTGCCATAGTGGACAAGCCCCATAGCCTAGGCTATAGAGCCCACCACGGTGACTGGCTCTGCTGGTCGGCGATGGAGCCTTTTGGCTCTAGCGCTCTTATCCAATCCACATACACCAAGCTTCGAAAGGGCGGTTGACCTTTGCAAGTAGTCGTTCGCGATAACAATGTTGACCAGGCGCTGCGCGCACTGAAGAAAAAGCTGCAGCGCGAAGGCGTCTTCCGCGAGATGAAGCTGCGCAACTACTACGAGAAGCCCTCTGAAAAGAAGGCTCGCCAGAAGGCCGAGGCTGTTCGTCGTGCCCGCAAGCTGGCTCGTAAGCGTCTGCAGCGCGAAGGTGGTCTGCCCGCTCCAGCGGCAGCAGCGCGTCCCGGCCAGCCCGGTCGTCCCGCAGCGCCCACCCCGCGCACCTAAACGCTTAAGGCCTGAATCTGAAAACGCCGTCCTTTGGGGCGGCGTTTTTGTGTGTTCGTCTCAAGCCCGCCGCAGCCGCCGGGCATTGAGCAGAGCGACCCCGATCACCAGAAGGGCGACGATCGGCAGTTCGACCACCAGCGCCGTCCGCGCATCTGGGAAGAGCGTGCTCGCGGCCACCGAGCCGACAAAGCCCCCACCCACCTGAAAGAAGCCGGTCAGCGCACCCGCTGCGCCCGCAATGGCGCCGAACCCGGCCATGGCCGTTGCTGTCGCCACCGGGCTAACGAACGCTAGGCCCACCATCCACACGCCGACGGGCAGCATCACCGCCACAATGGATTGGGGAAACAGTACCGGCAGAGTGGCAAAGAGGAGCCCGCTGATCGCCAGGAGCGTCATGGCAATGCCCAGCATCGCCTGTCCGCTGATCCGCTTCGACAAGGCGGTCACCACCAGATTGCCCGTGATGAAGGAAGCCGTCTGCACCAGCATGGCCATGGCAAACTGGAACGGCGTCAACCCCATCCCCTCGATCAGGATAAAGGGCAGAAGCGCGGTGAACCCATGAAAGCCACTAAACGTCAGCCCGAGCAGCAGCGAGGGAAAGATGAAGTCTGGTGCGGCCAATAGCCGGCCGTAATTACGCAGGATCGTCGAGGGCCGCAGTGGCACACGCTTGCTTGGAGGCAGCGTCTCTCGAGCACTGGTAGCCAGCAGCGCGATTATGGCAAGGCCGAAGCCAGCCATGACGGCAAAGAGGATATGCCAGGACCCCAGTTGCAGGATCACGCTGCCCAGCGTCGGCGCCACGGCCGGCGTCACCGTAAGGATCAGGTTGATCAGCGTCAGGATGCGGATCGCCTCGCTGCCCACGAACTGGTCACGCACCATGGCGCGCGACAGTGCGACACCCGCCGAAACGCCAAACCCTTGCACGAAGCGACCAAGAAACAGCACTTCCAGCGATGGCGCCGCCACCGCAATTAAACTGCCGATCACATAGATAAGAAAGAACCACAGCCCGACACTGCGCCGCCCGAACCGGTCCGACAAAGGCCCACAGATCAGTTGGGCCAGCGCAAAGGCGGCGAAGTAAACCGACAACGTCAGCTGGATCCCGGCATCGCTGGTGCCCAGCTCGTCCACAAGCGTCGGCAGCGCCGGCTGATAAAGCGTTAGGCTCAGCGGCCCTGTCGCAACCATCAGGCCGCCAACAAGTGCTGTCCGCCGCGCGGACATGGGAGAAGAAATAATTGTCATGAGGGGCAGTGGAGGAATGGAAACCTGTTATGACGCCCTGCAAGGGGCCAAGGTCAAGCCCTCATTGCGAAAGTGCGCGCTGAAAGAACGGCTCGGCAC
>CAKTFF010000394.1 GCA_934553185.1 uncultured Devosia sp. | reverse complement strand
GTCTATGTCGACGATCGCACCATCGACTCCCACATCAAGCGCCTGCGCAAGAAGTTCAAATCCACCGACGACGACTTCGAAATGATCGAAACGCTGTATGGCGTCGGCTACCGCTTCAAGGAGCAATAGGCCTGGTGGCCGTTCTTGATCCCGAACCAGAGAGACAGGACGAAGCGGATGCCCCTTGGCGCGCCGCGCCTGTTGACGCGCCCACCACGCCGCGCTCGGCAAGTGGACGCTGGCGCCGCCTTCTGGCTCCGCTGGGCCGTGCCGGCTCGGCGCTTGGCCGGTTCTTCAACACGACGCTGTTTTCCTCGCTCACCCAGCGCATCATCGTCCTCAACCTCGCCGGGCTCCTGGTGCTGGTGGTGGGCATTTTGTATCTTAACCAGTGGCGCGCCGGGCTGATCGATGCGCGCGTGCAGTCGCTGCGCGTTCAGGGCGAGATCATCGCCGCCGCCATTGCCGCTTCAGCGACGGTGGACAGCGACGTGATCTCGGTCAATCCCGACCGGTTGCTTGAATTGCAGGGCGACGGCACCGTTTCGCCGCTGAGCTATTTCGACCCAAGCCTCGAATTCCCGATCAATCCCGAACGCGTCGCGCCGCTGCTGCGCAACCTCATCACCCCGACGCGCACGCGGGCCCGCATCTATGACCAGGGCGGGCTGATGATCCTGGATAGCGACAACATCTATGCGCGCGGCGAGGTGATCCGGCAGGCGCCCGAAACAAAGGCTGAGGAGTTCTTCCTCTGGAACTGGTGGAACGCGGTGCTGAGCTGGGTGCCGGGCGACAACTTTCCCGTTTACCAGGAATATGGCGTAGACGAAGGCAGCCGCTATCCCGAAGTCGCCTCGGCCTTGGCCGGCGCGCCGGCTGATTTCGTGCGCGTCGATCCGCAAAACCGGCTGGTTGTGTCGGTGGCCGTGCCGGTGCAGCGCCTGCGCGCTGTGGTGGGGGTCATTCTCCTCTCCACCGCGCCCGGCGATATCGACGCCGTGGTGGCGCAGGAGCGCTGGGGCATCCTGCGTATCGCCATGATCGCGGCGGGCGTGCAGATCGCTCTGTCGCTGCTTTTGGCAGGGACGATTGCCGGGCCGATGCAGCGCCTGTCGGCCGCCGCCGAGCGCGTGCAGACCGCCGGCAATGCCCGCGCTGAAATTCCCGACTTCTCCGACCGCTCCGATGAGATCGGGCACCTCAGCGGCGCGCTGCGGCGCATGACCGACGCCCTTTACAACCGCATCGAGGCCATCGAGCGCTTTGCCGCCGACGTTGCCCATGAGCTGAAAAACCCGCTGACCTCCCTGCGCAGCGCCGTTGAAACCCTGCCCATGGTCAAGCGCGACACCGATCGCGCCCGCCTCAACGCCATCATCCAGCACGACATCAAGCGCCTCGACCGGCTGATCACCGATATTTCGAGCGCCAGCCGGCTCGATGCTGAACTCGCCCGCGAAACGGCGGAACGCGTCGATGTCGAAAAGCTCGCCGAAGCCATGGTGTCGATCCAAAAGGACATGGCCCTGGGGCGCGGCGTCACCGTGGTGATGGACAAGCGCAGCGGCACCGGCAAGGGCGCGGCCATTGTCGACGGGCATGAAACTCGCCTCGCCCAGGTTTTCGCCAACCTCATCGACAATGCGGTGAGCTTTTCGCCCGAAGGCGGCGTGGTGCGCGTGGCGCTGGCCACCAATGCCGACGACATCACCGTGACCGTGTCCGACGAGGGGCCAGGCATCACCGGCGACTTCGGCAAGATCTTCCAGCGCTTTTATACCGACCGGCCCGAAACCGAGAGTTTTGGCGATCATTCGGGCCTCGGCCTTTCGATCAGCAAGCAGATCGTCGATGCTCATAAGGGAACGATCCGCGCCGGCAATCGCGCCGACCGTTCGGGCGCGCTGTTTACCATCGTGCTGCCGCGAGCGCGCCGCTAGATGAACAAGCCGCTCAACGTGCACGGCACCGCGCTGCTGCTTGGCGCGGCGGGTGTGCTGCTGCGCGGTCCATCGGGCGCCGGTAAGTCGCTGCTGGCCCTGGCGCTGCTGGATCGCTGGGAGGCGCGGGGGCTCGAGGCTTGGCTTGTTGCCGATGACCGGGTCGAGTTGACCCTGACCGGCAATGACCTTTGGATGAGCGCGCCGCCGGCCCTTCAGGGTCTTATCGAACTGCGCGGCCGCGGCATCGTTCATCGGCCGCACAGGAACGCTGTGGTTTTGAGCCTGGTGATCGACCTTGTCGGCGACCGGCAGCGCATGCCCGAGGCCGAGGCGTTGGCAACCGAGATCGCCGGCATCACGCTCCCGCGCGCCCCGGTGCCGGCCGCGGGGGTGGTTGAACTGGGTCATCAGGTTCTGCTGGTGGCCGAGGCGGTGCGCGCTTTAGCGGGGGCGCGGCAAAAAACAACTTGAATCAACGTCCATAGGGGCAGAAAATACGGGACACGCGCCCTTTTGGGCCGGGTCGAGGTTCAAGGCGCAGGCAACGGCGCCCCGAACCGGGGGAAAGGTCGGCTTCATGCGCGAGCGCCACCATGGCGCGGCAGAGGAGCCTGGGGACGGCGTATGATTGGTCTGGTTCTGGTGACGCATGGCGCGCTCGCCAACGAATTCAAGTCGGCTCTCGAACATGTCGTCGGGCCGCAGGAGTTTTGCGAGACCATCGCCATCGGTCCCGATGACAACATGGAAAACCGCCGCAACGACATCCTGGCGGCGGTCGACCGCGCCGATGATGGCGCCGGCGTCATCATCCTCACCGATATGTTCGGCGGCACCCCGTCCAACCTGGCGATTTCGGTGATGCAGAACCGCGATGTCGAGGTGATTGCCGGGGTAAACCTGCCCATGCTGGTCAAGCTCGGCCGTGTCCGCGCCG
>CAKTFF010000393.1 GCA_934553185.1 uncultured Devosia sp. | reverse complement strand
GTTCTTAAACCGCGGAAGCGCCGGCACCGAAGGTGGCGGTCAGCAACAGCCGGCCGTCGAACGCGCCGCCCCGCTCGCCACTCTGGAAGTCGCCTCAAGCATGCTCAACGTCCGGGCACGTCCGTCAAGCTCCTCCGCAGTGATCGCGCAACTCAGCGGCGGCACGCCATTAGTGGTTCAAGCCGTCTCCGGTTCTTGGGTCGGCATCTCCTTGGCGGATGGCCAAAATGGGTGGGTGTATCGCAAGTACCTGCAGGAAATTGTGGAACAGCGGGTCCCCTAACAGCGCTCACGCCGCTACGCTTTCATTGCGGCCACCACCTCGTCAACCTGTGGAATAGCCGGCTGTGCGCCCGGCTTCAGGCAAGCAAGACTTGCGGCCACTGCCGCGCGTTGCATGGCGGCTTCGAGGGGGAGCCCGCTGTCGAGCCCGGCGGCAAGATAGCCGCAAAACGTGTCCCCGGCGCCCACCGTGTCTACGGGCTTGATCGGGAGGGCCGGCACGGCGATGCACTGGCCCTCGGCCGTGACAGCGCGTGCGCCTTCGCCCCCGAGTGTCACGATCACGGTCTGCCCATGCGCGCCGGCCCAGTTGGCCATAGCGGCGTCGAGTTGGTCGGCCTCCGTGCCGGTCAGCAGCGCGAACTCGGTTTCGTTGGCAATGAGGATGCTGGCCTTGGGCGCCAAGGCCGCGGTGGTCGGCAGAAACGGTGCGGTGTTGAGAATGGAGGTGATGCCGCGTTCACGCGCAAGGTCCAGCGCACGTTCCGTCGCAGCCTGCGGGATTTCCTGTTGAACAAGAAGCACGCCCCCACTGGCCTTGCTCAAGGCGGCGTCGGCATCGGTCGGCGTCATTCCGGCATTGGCGCCAGGGAGGATGGCGATGACGTTTTCGCCCGCCTCATCCACAAAGATCATGGCAATGCCGGTCGCGCCCGGAACGGTTTTGATAGCGGACAGATCAACGCCGTCATCCTTGAGCAATTCCAGGGCGAGCGGAGCAAAGGCATCGCTGCCAACGCCGGACACATGGCGCACATCGGCTCCCGCACGCCGCGCAGCCAGTGCCTGGTTGGCGCCCTTGCCCCCTGCGGCCATGGAGAAGGTGCCACCCGCCACGGTTTCTCCCGGCTTGGGCAGGCGGCTCACCGTGCCGATCTGGTCGAGATTGGTGGAGCCGAAAACCGTGATCATGGTGTGTCGTCTTTCTTTTTGTTTCTTGTTGCTGCAGCCTTGGTGGGCCGTCAGCTCTTTCCCTGCGGGTAGATGGTTTCCCCGCGCGCCAGCATGTCCACAAAGCCCGCGATCTTGCGGGCGCGAGCCGCCGGGGTCTTGAGGTTGACCGTGCGAAACGTCAGCGCGAAGCGGTTCTGGGCACTCAGTCCTCGATAGGCTTCGGTGGCCACGGGGTCGGCTTCAATGGCCGCCAGGAGATCAGCCGGCGGATCCATGGTCGTCGCATAGGCAGCGTCCCAGCGTCCATCTTCCTGGGCGAGGGTAACATGCCTAAGGCCATGCTCGGTCATCGCTCCTTCGGCGATCAGCCGGCTGACATTGTCGCGGTTGACCTGGCTCCATAGGCTCTTGCGGCCGCGCCGCGTATAGCGCTGAACAAAGGATTGATCATCCCATGATTTGCGGATGGCATCGATCCAGCCCCAGCACAAGACGACGTCGATCGCCTCAAGCGGCGAGATGGTCGGCCGGCCGCTTGCCTTCTTGAAGATGCGGATCCAGATCTCGGTCTCGGTATCATGGTGCCCGGCCAGCCAGGTGTGAAATGCCGCCTTGTCGGCAAACTCCCTGACCCTTGCTGGATCGACCACGACGGGGGCCACTAGTTCTGCCCCGATCCGGCTTTGGTCATGACCCGGGCCAGCGCAGGTTCGAAATCATCCGCCACAGGCAGTGCAATGGCGAACACGTCAGCCAACATCGCCTTGAGCTCGCCTGCGTCGGCGGCAAACCGGCGTTCGGGCTCTTCGCCGAAACGATAGATGCTGAGGCGGTTGCCCGAAAGGTTGAAGCGCGTATCGCCCTGCACCCGAGCGGCATAAAGCAACGCTCTGCTATGGTACTCCGCCTCCACCACGCTGTTGAGGCTGGCGATCTCCTCCGGGCTTTGTTCCTGGAGGTCGAACTGGTAGATCCCGCGCCACTGCTCGTCCAGCTTAATGTCGAGCCGCCAGCGTTCCCCTTCACGCAACAGGCGGAACGTGTCATGGCCGATCTGTTGCTCGGCCTCGTCGCGCAGCTTCAGCGGCGCGGTCAGCGTGAAGGTACTTGAGCCCACGTCGCACAGAAAGCTGCTGCCACCCAGTTCCACCACCAGCACCATATGGCTGATGATGCGAGCGCCGCCCTCAGGCTGTCCCCAGAGCATGCGAGCCGCATAGGGACGAACCGTGAAATCAAGCTCGCGCAGAACATTCATCAGCAGCGTGTTGTGCTCGAAGCAATAACCGCCGCGCCGCTTGCCGATCAGCTTGTGTTCAAGGCTCGCCTGGTCCAGCAGCACTGGCCGGCCCATCACCGGATCAAGATTTTCAAATGGGATCGCTGCGGGGTGCAGCGCGTGTATTTGTTCAAGCGTCGCCAAGGTCGGGGCGATCGATCCGGCAAAGCCGATCCGCTCGAAATAGCCAGGAAGATTGACCTTTTGCGGCATTGGCTACCCGTTAGACTGTTGCACCTGCAGCCAATATGGGGGATCGCGGTCGCTCTGTCACCGCGTTTGGCGATGGATCGTTGCCGCAAGCGACCTGCCGTGTGGGCTAAAGCTGGCCCTTACGCACCCGTATCACCACATCCACATGGCTGACCTTCATGCCCGTGGGCGGCTCGGGCAGTGCAGCGAACTCCACCGATGACGCCGGAATGTCGATCAT
>CAKTFF010000392.1 GCA_934553185.1 uncultured Devosia sp. | reverse complement strand
GAACCTGCGGATCGCTGTTGCTGCCCGTGATCGTCGCGCTGCCATTCAGGGTACCGCCCAGCCCAAGATCGGGCGCGACGGCATTGGCGATAGCAAGCGGCAGGTCCGACACGTCGAGCAGCAGGTTCAGTGTTTCTCCGGCCGAACCGGTGGCGGTGACGACACCCGAGCCCACATTGAACCGGGCCATGTCGAGCGAAACGTTGCCGTTCTGATAGGTGCCGCTGGCAGACCCGGCGAGCGGCGCAACGCCCAGGCCGCTGATGGCTGCGGCATCGACGCCGTCCGCACGCACATCAAACACCACTTGTGGATCGCTGCTGCTGCCCGAAACCGTCGCCTGGCCATTCACCGTGCCGGCAAGCCCCAGATCGGGCGCGACGGCATTGGCGATCGAGAGCGGCAGAGCGGAAATATCAAGCGAAAGGTCGAGCACCTCGCCAGCCGAGCCGGAAGCCGTGATCGAGCCCGAACCCACGTCGATCCGGACGGCATCCAGTGAAACATTGGAGCCAGCCACTTCCAGCACAGTCGGCGCTGCCAGGCGCGCCGCCAGCGTCCCCTGCTCCAGCGCAGCGCGATCAAGCGCCAGCCGGTAACCGCCTTCAATGGGGGTGAGCGAACCAGCAAGATCCACATCCGTGCCCGTGGCGAGAGCCGCCTGCGCATCGAACTGCGTGGTCGCACCATTCTGGCTGGCACGCGCCGACAAGGTTTCGACCTCGACACCCGCTGCCGAAATGGCGCTGGCAGTGGCGGAGCCCTCGATGGCAGGCACGCCGAACAGGTCGCCCACCGTCGCATCGATATCGGCTGAACCGACGCGAATGTCGTTGACGATCAGGCCATCGACATCGGCGCGGATCGTTGCCCCCTGCGCGTCGGCATCAGGCGCCAGGGTGACGGAAGCATCCACCGCGCCTTCCGCCTCCACCAGGGCAAGCGCCGCAGCTACCGATATATCGGGCGAAGAAACATTCAGTTGCCCATCCAAAAGACCGGTCAGCGTCACCCGGCTGAGATCGCCGGTGATGCGCGTGCCGGCCGCTTCAAAGCTGAGGCCCGAAAGGCTCTGCGCGCCGGGGGACACGCTGAGATCGGCCGCAAGCGTTGAGCGCAAGCCGTCCAGCGCTGCCACGCCGGCAATGTTGCCATCAAGATGATCGGTGTCAAAGCGCCCGTCAAAGGAAACAGAGGCGTCGCGCAGCTGGCGCCCCGCCAGCGTGCCGCTGGCAACCGTCGCATTGAGATCCAAATCGATGACGTTGTTCTGCCCTTGGGCCGTCCCCACCACCGCCAGCGCGCCGCTGGCTTCGGGCGACAGCAGCGCCAGATCGCTGAGGTCGAGATCGAAGCGGAAATCGGCCAGGGCATTGCTGTAGGTGCCGTCAGCCAGCAACTGCACCTGCTCGTTGGCGATGCGGAACTGCTCCGCCGTTAGCCCGAGCGTCGTGCGCGCCACCCGTCCGCTCAGCGTCACGGTACCGGCCAGCAGCCGGTCGGCCACCTCGTCATCGATAAGGAGATCACGGCCGGTACCGTCCAGCAGGAGGTCAAAGCCACCGCTCAGCGGCTCGATCGTGCCAGAAGCAGCCAGCGTCAACCCGCCACCCAGCGCACGTCCGGCAAGCCCGGAAAAAGGAGCGATGCTCGTGGTTTCGATGTCGATGTCACCGGCAAAGTTGAGCCCGTCGAGTTCGCCCTGAAGCGCCGCGGTCAAAGCCGCCCCGGCAATGCGGAACTCGGCCAGTTGCACCGGCTCGCTGGACGACCACATGCCGGCAAGGCCCAGCCCGATGCTGTCGCCCAAAGCCGCCTCGACCTCGGCCGAGCCGCTGATGCCAGCAAGCGTGCCGTCGCCGTTAAAGGTCACGCGCCGCGTTGCCGGGTCGTTGAGATTGGCCGCAACGCCGCCGACCGTCAGATTCAGGTCTTGGGCTGCAAAGCCCTCAGTCTCAAAGCCGGCCACCAGGAGATTGGCGGACCAGTCTTCGCCCGTTCCGGTGCCGAAGCCGATGTCGAGCTGCGCCGAGCCCACGCGCGTCGCTGCGCCCGCCACCGGCAACACCACCGGTGCGCCGGAAGCGTCGGCGATGCTCGCCCGCAGATCAAGACTGCGCAGGAAATTGTCGGCTGTGGTTTCCGCCGTGCCCTCAAGCGAAAGCTGCCCGCCGCTGAGGCGCAGGACGGTGATCGATACGCCCCCTTCCGAGCGGACCAGGCCGCTGGCGGTCAGCGCAGTTTCAGCGCCGAAAAACGGGCGGTAGGGTTCGGCGATCAGGGTGGCGAGCGGTCCGCGCAGGTCGGCGGAAAAGCTCGTGCCCTCTGCGCTCTGCTGCAGCACTGCCGACCCGGCCAAGGCTGTTTGTCCATTGGCCTCGAGGCTCAGCTGGGTCTGGAGATCCGCGATCGGCCCCTGCCCCGCCAAGGTCAGCGTCACAGCCGGCCGCCCCTCGATGTTGAGAAGGTTGGCGATAACGCCGTTTTCCGGCTCTACCAGCGCGAGGCCAAGGTCCAGCACGCCATCATCATTGCCATAAGCAATGTCGAGATCAAGCGTCCCACCAGGACCATCAAGACGCACGATGTCCAGATTTGTGTCGAGATTGCCATCCTGCAGCGTCAGCGCGCCGGCAACGGAGATTTCTGATCCCAGCCCAAACACATCCTCTCCAAAGGAAACGGAAGGAATGCTCAACTGCTGGAGGATGATCGCGACAGGGAATTCTGGGATTTCGAACGGCTGCGCTTCAGGCGGCGGCAGGTCAATAGCCCCCTCCACCGGCACCGCCTGGCGCAGATATTGGATGCTGTCGGCGCGCAATGCCTCGATTTCAAGCCGACCTAAGAACAGGGCTGCCTGGTTCCAGGTCAACTGGGCATTGTTGACACGCAGCC
>CAKTFF010000391.1 GCA_934553185.1 uncultured Devosia sp. | reverse complement strand
CCGATCTTGCCGCCGCGTGCATAAGGCGCGATCAGGTCAACGACCTTGATGCCGGTGACCAGAACCTGGGATTCCGGGTTCTGCTCGGCGAAGTCCGGAGCGTCCTGGTGGATTTCGCGACGGGCTTCGCCCGAGATGGGACCGGCTTCGTCGATCGGCTCGCCGATAACATTCATGATGCGCCCGAGGGTGGCTTCACCAACCGGAACCGAGATAGCGCTGCCCAGATCGATCACTTCGGCACCGCGAACCAGACCTTCGGTCGTGTCCATGGCGATGGCGCGAACGGCGTTCTCACCCAGGTGCTGGGCGACTTCGAGCACCAGACGCTGGCCATTATTGGTGGTTTCAAGAGCGTTCAGGATTGCGGGCAGGTGGCTGTCGAACGTGACGTCCACGACGGCACCGATGACCTGCGATACGCGACCGGCCTTTTTCTCTGCCATTTGTTTGTCCTTCGCTTAGAGCGCTTCCGCGCCCGAAATGATTTCAATGAGTTCTTTGGTGATCTGGGCCTGGCGCTGGCGATTGTAGCTCAGCTGCAGCTGGCCGATCATTTCGCCGGCATTGCGCGTCGCATTGTCCATGGCGGACATCTGCGCGCCGTAGAACGATGCGGAGTTTTCGAGCAGCGCCCGCAGCACTTGCACGGCGATGTTGCGCGGCAGCAGGTCTTCAACGATCGCTTCTTCGCTCGGCTCGTACTCGTACGGCACGGTGGAGCTTTCCACCACGCCTTCACCAGCCGGGCGTTCCAGCTTGGCGGGAATGATCTGCTGTGCCGTCGGGACCTGGCTGATCACTGAGCCGAACTTGGCGAAAAACAGCGTCGCCACGTCGAACTCGCCGGCTGCGAACATGGCCAGCACCTTGTCGGCAACCTGTTGCGCCTGCGTGAAACCGACCTGCTTGACCTCGCGAAAGTTGAACGTGTCGACGATCAGCTCGGGATACTGGCGGCGCAGGATATCGTGACCCTTGCGGCCGACGGTCAGGATCTTGACGGTCTTGCCCTGCGACAGAAGACGCGCGGCGTGTTCGCGGGCAAGCCGAGCAATGGAGGAATTGAACCCGCCGGCCAAGCCGCGTTCGCCGGTGGCAACCACCAGCAGATGCACCTGGTCCTTACCAGTTCCGCCGAGCAGCACCGGGGCGTTCTGCTGGCCGTCATAGACGGCACCAAGCGAAGCGAGAACCCTGCCCATGCGCTCGGCATAAGGACGCGCAGCCTCTGCAGCATCCTGGGCGCGGCGGAGCTTGGCCGCCGCAACCATCTGCATGGCCTTGGTGATCTTCTGGGTCGATTTGACCGAGTCGATCCGGTTCTTGAGGTCCTTTAGCGACGGCATTGCCCGGTCGTCTCCTTGGTGCCCTTAGGCTGCGTAGGTCTTCTTGACGTCATCGAGCGCAGCCTTGAGGCCGGCACGGGTGTCGTCGCTCAGCGCCTTTTCCGAAGCAATGGTGCCGAGAAGGGCAGCATGCTTGCCGCGCAGCGCGGAGAGAACCGTCTTCTCGAAATCGCCAACCTTGTTGACCGGAACGCCATCGAGATAGCCATTGGCGCCGGCAAAGATCACCGCAACCTGTTCTTCCATCTTGAGCGGAGAGAACTGGGGCTGCTTCAGCAACTCGGTTAGACGTGCGCCGCGATTGAGCAGGCGCTGCGTGGCAGCGTCGAGATCGGAGCCGAACTGGGCGAAGGCCGCCATTTCGCGATACTGCGACAGTTCACCCTTGAGCGACCCGGCAACCTGCTTCATCGCCTTGACCTGAGCCGAGGAGCCCACGCGCGACACGCTGAGACCGACGTTCACCGCAGGGCGAATACCTTGGAAGAACAGGTTTGTTTCAAGGAAGATCTGGCCATCAGTGATGGAGATCACATTGGTCGGGATATAGGCCGACACGTCGTTGGCCTGCGTCTCGATCACGGGCAGCGCGGTAAGCGAGCCCAGACCATGGTCTTCGTTAAGCTTGGCAGCGCGTTCAAGCAGACGGGAGTGGAGGTAGAACACGTCGCCCGGATAGGCTTCGCGACCCGGCGGCCGGCGCAGGAGCAGCGACATCTGACGGTAGGCGACAGCCTGCTTGGTCAGATCGTCATAGGCGATCACGGCATGCATGCCATTGTCGCGGAAGAACTCACCGATCGCGCAGCCGGTGAAAGGCGCGATATACTGGAGCGGGGCCGGATCGGAGGCGGTTGCGGCGATCACCACCGAATACTGCAGCGCGCCGGCTTCTTCGAGCTGGCGGACGAACTGCGCAACGGTGGAGCGCTTCTGCCCGATGGCGACATAGATGCAGTAAAGCTTGTCGGTCTCGGACGCATTGGCGTCGTGGGCCGGCTTCTGGTTGAGGAAGGTGTCGAGAATAATGGCTGACTTGCCGGTCTGGCGGTCGCCAATGATCAGCTCGCGCTGGCCACGGCCGATCGGGATCAGCGCGTCAATGGCCTTGAGGCCGGTGGACATCGGCTCATGCACCGACTTGCGCGGCAAGATACCAGGCGCCTTGACGTCCACACGGCGGCGTTCGGTGTGAACGATCGGACCCTTGCCATCGATGGGATTGCCCAGACCGTCCACGACGCGGCCCAGCAGGCCCTTGCCGACAGGGGTATCCACGATCGAGCCGGTGCGGCGCACGACGTCGCCTTCCTTGATCGAGCGGTCATTGCCAAAGATCACGACGCCGACATTGTCGGTTTCAAGGTTGAGCGCCATGCCCTTGATGCCGCCCGGGAACTCAACGAGCTCACCGGCCTGGCAGTTGTCGAGACCAAAAACACGGGCAATGCCGTCGCCGACGCTGAGCACCTGACCGACTTCGGAAACCTGGGCTTCCTGGCCGAAATTCTTGATCTGGTCCTTGAGGATCGCAGAGATTTCCGCGGCTTT
>CAKTFF010000390.1 GCA_934553185.1 uncultured Devosia sp. | reverse complement strand
GGCGAGCCCTTCATGAACAGGAACACGTCGTTGTTCTTCACCTTGTCGTCGATAAAGGCATTGATGTCGGTCATGGGGAAACCTTTCGGTAAGCGGGATCAAGAGCCGTTTGCTGTTGGCCTTAGATAGGACAGGACTTGAGCGATGTCGAGGTCATCGCCATTTGGCGATCAAGGGCGGAGCTTAGGAGAGCGGAGTTCATCGGGAGCCGCTGGCGCCAAGGCCGGCAAGGACTTGAGCGGGGATGTTGAGGTCGCGAATGACGTCGGCGTGCTTGCGGAAGCCGATCAGTTCACGCTGGACGAAGTATTCCCAGACGACCTTGCGGGCGGTGGCGAGGCGGTCCGGTGTGCCGTCGAGAGCAGAGATGGCCTGGACCACGCGCTTTTCCGCAGCGCCCAGCGAAGAGGCGCGTTCGGCAAGGATTTCGTGCTCGATGGCCGCGGTGCCCGCTTCGGGGCGCACCATGCGGATCAGGTCGAGCGACTGGCGAAGCGAGGACACGGTTTTTTAGTCCGGAATGGCCGTTTGCAGTGCCAGGGCGTGAAGGGCGCCGCCCATATCGCCCTGCAGCGCATCATAAACCAGCTTGTGCTGCTGCACGCGCGACTTGCCGCGGAACTGCTCGGATTTCACCGTGGCGGCCCAATGATCGCCGTCGCCGGCAAGGTCGCGTATTTCGATGTCGGCATCGGGAATGGCCGTCTTGATCCGGCGCTCGATTTCGCTGGCATCCATGGGCATGACGGTGGCTCCTGTTGCTGGTGCCGGCACCGGCCGGCACAGGAGATATGGCATGCGGGTGAGGGCGCTTCAACCTCGCCCGCTTCACACGATCAGGCGCCGGTGCCGTCCATGAAGGTGGGGAACCAGGCTTCGTGCGCTGCCTTGAGAGTAGCGACCGGGATCGGATCGGCTTTGCCGAGCACCAGGTCCGTGCCACCAGTGGAGCCGATCCAGGGAGCGAAGATGCCCAGTTCTTCGGCTTCGCGCCAAAGTTCGGTGAGTTCGTCGCCCTGGGGATCGAGGTTGACGGTGACGAGGTACCGACCCTGGTCTTCGCCAAAGTACTGAAGGGTTGGATCGTGGTCGTCGAGATCGACTATGGTGGCGCCGATGCCGCCGCAGATGCCCATTTCAGCTAGGCCAACGGCGAGGCCACCATCGCTGAGGTCGTGGCAGGCTGACACCACGCCCGAGCGGATCAGCTTGCGCACCCAGTCGCCGGTGCGCTTTTCATGCGCGAGATCGACGGGGGGCGGCGCGCCGTCGGCGCGTCCAAAGAGATCCCGCAGGTAGATGGATTGGCCGAGATGGGTGCCACGGCTGGGTGGTGCGCCGACCAGCAGGATGACTTCGCCCTCGGCGGCAAAGCCGATGCGCGCCATTTGCGACCAGTCGGGCAGGAGGCCGACGCCGCCAATGGTGGGTGTGGGGAGAATACCCTGCCCATTGGTTTCGTTGTAGAGCGAGACATTGCCAGAGACGATGGGGAAGTCGAGGGCGCGGCAGGCTTCGCCGATGCCCTTGATGGCGCCGACCAGCTGACCCATAATTTCGGGGCGCTCGGGATTGCCGAAATTGAGGTTGTCGGTTGCGGCCAGCGGCTCGGCACCGGTGGCAGAGAGGTTGCGCCAGCATTCGGCCACGGCCTGCTTGCCGCCTTCAAAGGGGTCGGCCTCACAATAGCGCGGTGTGACGTCGGAGGAAAAGGCGAGGGCCTTGCTGGGGTGGCCGTCGACGCGGATGACGCCGGCATCGCCGCCGGGGCGTTGCAGTGAATTGCCGCCGATCATGGTGTCATATTGCTCGAAGACCCAGCGGCGGGAGCTGCTCTGATGGCCGCCGATCAGCTTGAGCAGAGCTTCGGTGACAGGCATCTGGGGCACGTCATGGGCAGCGAGCGGGGCAGGCTTTGCGGGCTCGATCCAGGGGCGATCGTATTCGGGAGCCTGGTCGCCGAGATCCTTGATGGGGAGGTTGGCGACTTCCTCGCCGCGCCACATGACGCGGAAGCGGAGGTCGTCGGTGGTATGGCCGACGGTGGCGAAATCGAGCTCCCACTTCTCGAACACGGCGCGGGCTTCGGCTTCCTTTTCCGGGTGCAGCACCATGAGCATGCGCTCCTGAGATTCGGAGAGCATCATCTCGTAGGGCGTCATCTCCGTCTCGCGGACTGGCACCATGTCGAGGTTCAACTCGATGCCGAGGTCGCCCTTGGCGCCCATCTCGACAGCCGAGCAGGTGAGGCCGGCGGCGCCCATGTCCTGAATGGCGATAACGGCGCCGGTGGCCATGAGCTCAAGGCAGGCTTCCAGCAGGCGCTTCTCGGTGAAGGGGTCGCCCACCTGCACGGTGGGACGCTTTTCCTCGATGTCATCGCCGAATTCAGCCGACGCCATGGTGGCGCCACCGACGCCATCACGGCCGGTCTTGGCGCCGAGATAGACTACGGGCAAGCCAACGCCCTCGGCCTTGGAGTAGAAGATTTTGTCGGTGTCGGCGAGGCCGGCAGCGAAGGCATTGACCAGAATATTGCCATTGTAACGGGCGTCGAATTCGACCTCGCCGCCAACGGTGGGGACGCCAAAGGCATTGCCATAGCCACCGATGCCGGCGACGACGCCGTTGACGAGATGGCGGGTTTTTTCATGCTCGGGCGCGCCGAAGCGCAGGGCATTCATCGCGGCGACGGGGCGGGCACCCATGGTGAAGACGTCGCGGAGGATACCGCCCATGCCGGTGCCGGCGCCTTGGTAGGGCTCGATGAAGCTCGGGTGGTTGTGCGACTCCATCTTGAAGACCACGGCCTGGCCGTCGCCGATATCGACCACACCGGCATTTTCGCCGGGGCCCTGGATAACGCGGGGACCGGTGGTGGGCAGGGTCTTGAGCCACTT
>CAKTFF010000389.1 GCA_934553185.1 uncultured Devosia sp. | reverse complement strand
CTGGCCTTCACCCAGTTCATGGTCGAGGTGCTTTCGGTGGTGATCCTGGCGCTGGTGATGACTCGCTTGCGTCTCGACGAACGCGATCCGCGGCCTTGGGAAAATCTGGCACGAGACGGCACGCTGGCGCTGCTTTGCGGCGCCGGGACGACCCTTCTGCTGATGGTGGTGCTGAACGGCACGCTCGACACAAGCCTGTCCGATCTCTTCACCGCCACGAGCGTGCCCATCGCTCACGGCGCCAACATCGTCAACGTTATCCTTGTTGATTATCGTGGCTTCGACACGCTGGGCGAGATCTCAGTGGTGATGGGGGCGGGGCTTGCCATCATGGCGCTGCTTCGCCGCAGTCCGCCTGCAAAGGGAGCGCCAAAACCATGACCAGCGTGATCTTCCGGACCATGGCGCCGCCCATTGTTGCCGTTATGCTGATCTTTGCGGTTTACGTTTGCCTGCGCGGTCATAACGAGCCGGGTGGAGGCTTCATTGGCGGTCTGATCGGTGCCTCGGCCGTTTCCATCCTCGGCATGGCCTTGGGACCGACCGAAGCACGCAAGGCGATCCGGTTCGATCCTCTGGTGATCTGCGGCTTTGGCGTGCTCGTTTCCGCCCTTTCGGGACTGCTTTCCTTAGGTACAGGCTCGCCCTTCATGACCAGCATCTGGCTCTACCTCGACCTGGGGGAAACAACGGTCCCGCTGTCGACGCCGCTGGTGTTTGATCTGGGCGTATTCCTTGTGGTGTTCGGCGCCGTTTCCGCCATTGCCCTGGGCCTTGAGGAAAACGAAGGGGAGGGCGGCTGATGGACTATGTGCTTGCCATTCTGATTGGCTGCTTTGTGGCGGTGGGCGTTTATCTGCTGCTGTCGCGCTCCGTTATCCGTATGCTGCTGGGACTGGTCATTCTGGGCAACGGCATCAACCTGCTGATCTTTGCTGCCGGGCGGCTGACATTGGCCACTGCCCCGATCGTTCCAACAGGATTGAGCGTGCCGGAAGGCCCAATCGCCAATCCTCTGCCCCAGGCGCTGATCCTCACCGCCATCGTCATCGGCTTTGCCATGTTCAGCTTCCTGCTGGTTCTGGCATTTCGCGCCTATCAAAGCCTTGATGCCGACGACACTGACACGATGCGGGTGGTCGAACCGGTTGATCAGCCCCAGCCCCCCTTGTCCTACTGATGAACGACCTCGCCCTGCCCACAGCCACCATCACGACCGCTACACCGCTCGCCGATTGGGTGATCGTGCTGCCGGTCGTCCTGTGCCTCGTTGGGGCTGCGCTTGCCGTGGTTCTGCGCCGCCATGGGCGATGGCAGTTCGCTCTGACGTTCACCGTGCTGGTTGCCGTGCTTACCTGTGCGGGAAGCCTGTTGTGGCAGGTGCTCGAGCGCGGCCCGATCAGCATGACCATGGGCAAGTGGCTGCCTCCGTTCGGCATCAGCTTGACGGCCGACATTGTGGGCGCTGCCTTTGCTCTGACAGCTGCCCTAATAACGCTGCTTGTGGTTGTTTACCGCCGGGGTCAGCTGCCAGGCCCGCAAGGAAGCGATGACTTCCATGCCTTGGTATTGCTTTTGCTGGCCGGCGTCACCGGCGCATTCCTTACCGGCGATCTTTTCAATCTCTATGTTTGGTTCGAGGTAATGCTGATTGCCTCCTTTGGCCTCCTAGTTCTGGGCGGTCAGCCGATCCAGCTCGATGCAGCGATCAAATATGGCTTTCTCAATTTCCTTGCGACCAGCTTCTTCCTTCTGGCGCTCGGGCTGCTCTATGGCTTGCTGGGCACGCTCAACATGGCCGACATCATGCGCGTTGCGCCTCAAGCAAACGCCGCTGCGCTGACGGGGGTGGCGGCACTGCTGATGCTGGCATTTGCCATCAAGGCCGCAGCCTTTCCGGTGAATGCCTGGCTGCCAGCTTCATACCATGCCCCTTCCGTGGTGGTGTCGGCGCTGTTTGCCGGCTTGCTGACCAAGGTCGGCGCCTATGCGCTGCTGCGAAGCCTCGTAGTCATCTTGCCCGCAAGTCGCGACCTGCTTGAACCGGTGCTCGTCACACTGGCCGTGGGTACATTGCTGGTGGCTCCACTCGGGGCGATCGCCGAAACCAATCTGCGACGCGCCATCGGCTTTCTGGTGATCGGGGGCATCGGCGCGGTGCTGGCCGGCTTGGCCATGCCAACGCTGGCTGGTGTGAGCGGCGCAGCCACCTATATTTTCCACGCCATGCTGACCATGACCGCGCTCTACCTTGTGGCCGGCCTGATCGAGCAGCGGACAGGGCAGGTGGACACCCGTCTGATGGGGGGGGTCTATGCTGCCAGTGCGCCGCTTTCGGTGCTATTCGGCCTGGTGCTTCTGGCAACGGCAGGGGTGCCGCCACTGCTTGGCTTCTGGCCAAAGCTCTTGTTGCTGCAGGCCGGGTTCGGAGAGGGTGACTGGGTGGGCGGGCTGCTGGCCACGGCGTTGCTGGCCAACGCCGTGCTGACGCTGATCGCCGGGTCGCGCCTATGGTCGCATATCTTCTGGCGCGATGCGCCTGTGCCCGCCCCGCAGCAGCGACAAGGCGGCGTGACTCTTGTGGCGACGTGCCTCATCGTAGGGCTCATTGTTGCCATCGGCTTGTGGCCTGATCCTCTTTTGGAAGCCATGAACCGGGGCGCTGCGGATATGCTTGAGCCATCGCGCTATAGCGCAGCCTTTGGTTTGGCGGGAGACAGTTGATGAACTTCCCACTCCTTGTGCTCTTGTTGGCGCTGCTTTGGACGGCGATCAGCGGAAGCTTTACCGGACTCAACCTACTGCTCGGCATCGCCATCGCATTGCTTGCCGTGTTCGTGTTGCGCGGCGTGCTTCCCCCGTCATCGGCGGTAAGCCGCACCCCGCGTATCCTATCGCTCGCTGTCCTGTTC
>CAKTFF010000388.1 GCA_934553185.1 uncultured Devosia sp. | reverse complement strand
CCCACCCGACATCAACTGGGTGCTGCGCATCGATGGCCATACCGATATCAGGCCGATTTCGAACGCCCGCTTCCCGTCTAATTGGGAACTCTCGGCCGCCCGCGCTATCTCAGTGGCGCGCTACCTCACCACCAAAGGCGTCTCCCCCAATCGCCTGGTTGCGGCAGGTTTCGGCGAGTTCACCCCGCTCGACCCCGCCGAAACGGAAGAAGCCTTCCGCCGCAATCGCCGCATCGAGTTCAAGCTGACCGAAGGCTGATCAAACGCTAACCGACTTCATCCACGCGGAACTGCAGTTTTGCCAGTTCTGCGTAGCGCCCGCCCTTGGCGACGAGCTCGTCATGGGTGCCCTGGTCGATGATCTGCCCGGCATCAAGCACCAGGATCTTGTCGGCGTCGCGAATGGTGGCGAGGCGGTGCGCGATCACCAATGTGGTGCGGCCCTCCATCAGCCGCTCCAGCGCCACCTGCACCAGCCGCTCGCTTTGCGCATCGAGCGCCGATGTCGCTTCGTCAAGCAGCAGGATCGGCGCATTCTTGAGGATCGCCCGGGCAATGGCGAGGCGCTGCTTCTGCCCGCCCGACAGCGTCACGCCGCGCTCACCCACCAGCGTTTGGTAGCCAAGCGGCAGATCAAAAACGAAGTCATGCACCAGCGCCGCCCGCGCTGCCGTCTCGACCTCCTGATCCGTCGCCGCCGGTTTGCCGAAGCGGATATTGTCGGCAATTGTCCCGGCAAAGATCGTTGGCTCCTGCTCCACATAGGCGAAGCGCTGCCGCAAGGCGAGAAGCGACACATCGCGGATGTCGATACCATCCACCAGGATCTGCCCACTGCGCACATCATAGAAGCGCTGCAGCAGCGACAGCATGGTCGACTTACCTGACCCTGAAGGGCCCACCAGCGCCACGGTCTCGCCCTTAGCCACGGTGAAGCTCACCTGGTTCAGAACTGCGCCGAACCCGGCCCGGTCGTAACCGAAATCGACATGCTCGAAACTTACCGTGCCCAAGGGCGGCGATGGCAGGGCCTTCGGCACGGCCGGGTCAGTAATGGTGGGTTGCGTCCCAAGAATTTCCGTCAGCCGCTCGGTGGCGCCAGCGACCTGCTGCAACGTGCCCAGAACATCGGAAACATTGGTCAGCGCGCCCGATGCCATTAGCGCATAAATGAGGAACTGCGCCAGCTCACCGGCCGTGACACTGCCGTCGAAAACCGCCCGCGCACCCCACCAAACGAGAGCAACAATGGCAGCCGTGCCCAGAAATATGGCCATGCCCACCAAAACGGCCCGCGCACCCAGCCGATGCACCTCAGCCCGGAAGCTGTCGCGGCTGTGACGATTATAGATGTCGGACTGCACGCCCTCCTGGGTGAAAGACTTCACCGTTCGGGTAGAACCGAGCATTTCGGTGGACATGGCGGAAAGATCGGCCAGGGCAGCCTGCGTGCGGCGCGACATGCCCCGCAAGCGGCGCGAATAAGCAATCAGCGGAAACAGGATGCAGGGCACCAGCACCACGACGGCAATGGTCATGGATGGGCTAGTCAGCATCATCATGATCAAGGCGCCAATGATGGTGACCAGCGAGCGCAAAGCCAGCGAAAAGCTGGATGCGACGGCAACGCGGATGACATTGACGTCGCCGTTGAGCCGGCTGGTTAGCTCACCCACCCGGTTGGTATCGAAGTAATGGGTGTCGAGCCGCAGCAAATGCCCGAACACCGCTTCGCGCAGGTCGGCAAGAACCCTCTCGCCCAAGCTGGCGATGAAGTAGAACCTCGCACCGCTCGCAATGCCCATGACGGCGGCAATAGCCAGCACCAGCAACCCATAGCGCGAAACGTTTTCGAGGTTCTCCGCCAGAAAACCCTCATCGATCGCGCCGCCCATCACAGCGGGGATGGCCAACGACGAGATCGCCGAAATCAGCAGAAACAGAACGGTCAGCCCGAGCCGCATTGGATAGCGCAGCATAAAAGGCAGCAGCTTGCGCAACGGCTGCAGCTTGCGCGGATTGACCACGCGATCGGTGGCAAGCTTTTCAGGGTCAGCCTGAACCGGAACGGTCTGAACTGTCATTGCTCGCCTGTGTTGGTCGCTGGTGGAGTGACCGGAAGCACACCGGCCAAAATGAAAGCCCGGTATAGGCGTCTCGCCCGAAGGCGGCAACCCGCGGCACTGGCGTGAAAATGCCGCGCAGCCGCCCTTGCGAAGAAGGCGGCTCTTCTGTATGAAGCCGCCAACACCTGAGTTTACATGCTCTCCGGGCGCCGCGGCGCCCGTTTGATTTGAGGCGACACCGATGAAGGCAGATACCCATCCGGACTACCACACCATCACTGTGGTGATGACCGACGGCACCAAGTACGAGACGCGCTCGACCTACGGCAAGGAAGGCGACACCCTTCAGCTCGATATCGATCCTAAGACCCACCCGGCCTGGACCGGCGGCACGGGCCAGCTGCTCGACCGCGGCGGCCGCGTCTCGCGCTTCAAGGAACGCTTCAAGGGCCTCGGCATCTAAGCCGATCCGACCTGAAAAAACTAAACCCGGCCATCGTGCCGGGTTTTTTGTTTCTCGCAGTCATGAACGACGCCCTACGTCACGCAAGACCCCTTACCTCACACACCGCATTGCCCCATACAACCCGCTGCCCTCGGGCTTGACCCGAGGGCCACCATAAGCTCGGCACAAGCGTAAAGATGTCAACGGATCAAGGTCGAGTAGACCTCATGGTGCGACCGTCGAACCACGAGGTCGTCCCCGTACTACCGCCCGAACGCCGCCTTGAGCCGCGCCAACTGGTCAGCTACATCGTTGGTGGCCCCACCATCGCGCGCCGGCATCTTGCCGCGCTCAAGCGTATCGAACTGCATGACCCGATCAAACAGCCGATCACCCTGGTCGATATAAGCC
>CAKTFF010000387.1 GCA_934553185.1 uncultured Devosia sp. | reverse complement strand
AACTCATCAACCCGATCGGGGTGACACCCGATGCCCCGATCGCCCGCGGCCCAATCGCCAGCGGGCAGGTTGAATAGGGCTTGCGTCAGCCCATGTCGGGCCAGAAGCGCCGCCAAAGCATCCTTGTCTTGATCATAGGCACCGACATATTCGACCGCCTTGAACCCGTCAGCAGCCGCAGCCGCGAACCGCTCGGTAAAGGGCAGTTCGGTGTAAAGCATGGATAGGTTTGCAGAAAAACGCGGCATGGGTCAGGCGCCCTTTAACGGGCCGGGATAGGCAATGAAATCGCCGCCCCGGCAGGACTTGAGGTAATTGAGGGCATGCACCTGTCCGACCATTTCAAGCTCTTCGCGATAGACCGGATCGTGCCAGCCCTCGATGTCGATAGCGCCGGTATAGCCGGCCAGCCGCAGCTCGGAGATGATGTCGGTCCAGTTGGAATCGCCAAAGCCGGGCGTGCGCATCCACACGGCCTTTTCCTTGCCACCGAAGCCATGCTGCTTGATGACGTCCCAGCGGATGGTCGCGTCCTTGCCGTGAACGTGGAAGAACTTGTGCCCCCATTCGCGGATCTGCGGCAGCGGGTCGATCAGGTAAGCCATCTGATGGCACGGCTCCCATTCAAGGCCCAGATTGTCCTCGGGAAGCTCGTTAAACATCATCGACCAGGCGTCGGGATTGTGGGCGATGTTCCAGTCGCCGGTCTGCCAGTTGCCCCCATGCATGGCGCAGTTCTCGAAAGCAATTTTGACGCCCCTATCGGCAGCGCGCTTTGAAAGCTCACCCCAGACCTTCTTGAACTGGGGCAGGCTTTCCTCGATCGGCCGGCCACGAACGCGGCCGGTGAAACCGGCGATGCAGGTGGCGCCGAAATGGTGCGCATTGTCGATCAGCGCCTCCCAGCCCCGGAGGGTTTCGACGTCCTTTTCTTTGTCTTCCAGCGGATTGCCGAACATGCCCAGCGTCGAGATGGTGACATCGCGGTCGCCGATCACGTCCTTGAGGCGCTTGGCCAGTTCGGGCAGGTCCTTGTTCACCGTCTGCCAAAAATAGGGCTCAATGCTCTCAAAACCGTGCGGCAGGATCTTTTCGAGGTAACCTACAGGATCGGGCTCGTGCCCACGGATCATTGTGCCGATGCGAATGGCGTTGGGGTCTATGGCCACGACGTTTTCTCCTAAAGTGTTATTTCGACACGACGGCCTTGACCGACGCTGTCGATGGCGCCCAGCACCATGGCAAGGCTCTTGATGTTTTCGCGACCCACCGTTTCCGGGGTGGGGCCACCACGGGTCGCGTTGATGAAGTCGGTAAGGACGCCCAGGTGCCCGCCCACGCGGTCGCTGGGGTCGAATGGCGGAATTTCGGCAGCTTGCGTGTCGGGCAGGAGCTTGCCCGCCTCATGAGGTAGCGCCGTTTCGGCGCGCAGGTCGGCCGCCCCGTCCCAAAGGATTGAGCCCCTCGTGCCGGTAATGCGCCAGGCGCTTTCCCAACTGGTCCGGAACCCCGGCGCGCACCAGGAGCCACGATAGGTGAACACGGCGCCATTGCTGAACCGAAAGCTGGCAAGCGCTGACGAGTCGCGCGCATACCAGCTCCCCTGCGGGTTCCATTCTTCGGCGTAAACCGAGACGGCCTGGCTATCGGCAACGAACCGAGCAGCGTCGAACGTATGAACCGCCATATCAAGCAGGAGCACATGGTCCATGCTCTCGCGGAAACCGCCGAAATGGGGATCAAGGAAAAAGTCGCAATGGATGCCGGTAATGTCCCCGATCGCGCCCGAGGCGATCATCCGCCGGATGCGGCGAAGCTGTTCGAGGTAGCGCCGGTTTTGCACCACGACATGCAGCCGGCCGGCAGCCTCGGCACGGACCACCAGATCGCGCGCCTGCTCCAGCGTTTCAGCCATCGGCTTTTCGGACAGGACATGAGCGCCTGCGGCAAGGGCGGCAGAAACGATCTCGTGCCGCGCAGCAGGGATCGCGACATCAAGGACAATATCCGGATGATGCTTGGCGAGCATGGCACCAAGGTCCGTGCCGATATCGGGATTGATGCCCTGTTCGGCAGCCCGTTTCTCCGCATTGGCGGGATAGAGGTCGACTATGCCGACAATGTCGACCCCGCCGATCGTCTTGATGCAGTCGAGCCACTTGCGGCTCATCGCACCGGCTCCGACGAGCACGGCTTTGCTGTTTTCGGTCATGAGGAAAGCAGTGTGTTGGTGTTGGGTGAAGCCGCAAAGCGGGTGCGGTGCAGCATGCGCTTGTTGCGCGGGTCGGGGTTAGGAACGGCCGAGATCAGCGCCTGCGTGTAGGGCGCGTCGGGACTGGTGCAGATCTTCTCAGCCGGGCCGACTTCCACGAGCTTGCCGCGATGCATCACCGCAACCCGGTCGCAGAAATACCGCACGACGGAAATGTCGTGCGAGATGAAGATGAAGCTTAGGTCGAGCCGCGCCTGAATGTCGAGCAGCAGGTCGAGAATCTGACTGCGGATCGACACATCGAGCGCCGAAGTGGCCTCGTCGGCAATGATGATGCGCGGATCGAGGGCCAAGGCACGGGCGATGCCAATGCGCTGCCTCTGTCCGCCGGAAAAGGCATGCGGGTAGCGCTCCATCACATCGGGCGAGAGACCCACGAGACGAAGCAGTTCAGCAACCTTTTCCTCGATCTGGCGCGGCTTGAGCTTGCCTTCGACCACCAGCGGATCACCAACGATCTGGCGGATCGTCATGCGCGGATTGAGAGAAGCAAACGGGTCCTGGAAGATCAAACGGACATCGGCGTGGAACTTGCGCAATCCAGCCTTGGAAAGCGCGGTAACATCAACCTCCTGCCCTGCCTGGTCGCGATAGATCACTCGGCCGGCGCTGGGCTCAACGACCCGCAGCAGCAACCGGCCAAGCGTGGTCTTGCCC
>CAKTFF010000386.1 GCA_934553185.1 uncultured Devosia sp. | reverse complement strand
CATCGCCGGCCTCTTCTGTCGCGTCGATGTCCTCGCGAACCTGGTTCGCCAGGGTAGCATAACGGTCTGCCAGTGCGGCGAGATGGTCGGGCACTTTGCGGATATCGGTGGGGTAGGGCGCCAGTTTGGTGGCCTGGGCGACAACCTGCGAGGTTCCCAGTGCTACCCCGTCGAGCTGTGCAACGCGCTCGGCGATGATGTCGGTATGGGTGTCGATCGCTGTGCGGAACAGGTCCAGCATTTCGTGCACGCCGATGAACTGCAGGCCCTTCAAGTTCCAATGTGCCTGCTTGGTCAGAAGCGCCAGGTCGATCGCGTCGGCAAGACGGGCATTGAGGATGTCGATCACGGTGGATTTGCCGTTGCCCTCAATGGCAATGGATGGGGTGTTCATGGGGGGCGTCCTTGCAGAAGTCGTTCCGAGTTCAACTGATCCGCAGCCATGCCGGTTCCAGCGGAGGTCTCCATGGTGGGCGCAAACAAAAGACGCGGCCCTTGTGGACCGCGCCTCTTATTAGACCTGAGGTGCTAAAGCGCCGGTGACTAGTTGACCGACTGGTCCTCGATGGTCGGCTGCGTGCCGGCGGTGTTGATCTGGATGGTGCGCGGCTTCTTGCTTTCAGGCAGTTCGCGCTTCAGTTCCAGATGCAGCAGGCCGTTCTCGAGCAAGGCGCCCTGAACCTCAACATAGTCGGCAAGCTGGAAACGCAGCTCGAAAGCGCGCTCGGCAATGCCGCGATGGAGGAATTCACGCGTCTTGTCACTCTGTTCAGCTGGCTTGGCGCCCTTGACTACAAGGCTGTTTTCCTTGGTCTCAATGGCGATATCACCATTGGAGAAGCCGGCAACCGCGATCGAGATGCGGTAGGCGTCTTCGCCGGTGCGCTCGATATTATAGGGAGGGTAGGTCTTGGTTTCCTGCCCGACCAGGGTATCGAGGCGGTTGAAGACGCGGTCAAAGCCGACGGTGGAACGATAAAAGGGGGAAAAATCGATGGTCTGCATAGTCACATTCTCCGTAAAGCAACGTGTCGATCCCGGTGGTCTCGCGCGGGGCTCCCAAAAGAGGCGAGCCCGCTCATTGGAGGTCGGGGTTCCCGGAAAAACCGGCGAACGCAACAGATATGGGAGGGGTCTTTTGCTGTTCAAGAGGGCGAAATCATCTCGGCGAGCAGATTTTTGATGGCGTCCGCAAGGCCTCCATATGAACGCAAAATGAACGGTTCGGTCCACCGCGGTTCAGCCGTTGGCGCCTAGAAACGGGCAAGTGTTGAGGCAAACCTCAGCACTCCCAATGCGACCCATCACCCGCCCCCCGCATGGGCCGCAGAAAAGGAAGCCGGTATCTCCGCAGGGGATGCCGGTTTTCCTTTTTACACCTGTCTGATTTATGCTGCCCACCATCGGAGGGCGGAAACTGCCATGAACGTTGTCGATCCACAGGGCCCCAGCCTCGTCAACATACCCGCCAATCCCCTCCCCGAAGGCGGGCGCGTCGGTTTTTTTCGCACCAGCGACAATGTGCGGCTACGCTATGCGACCTGGCCACGCTCGCAAGGGCCTCATCGCGGCACCATTTGCCTGGTCCATGGCCGCACTGAATTCATCGAAAAGTACTTCGAAACGATCGCCGATTTTCGCCGTCGGGGCTTTGCCGTGGCTACCTTTGACTGGCGGGGCCAGGGCGGCTCGGACCGGCTGATTGCCAACCGCAAGCTCGGCTATGTCGATCGCTTCGAGGACTATGAGAGTGATCTCAGGTGCTTTTACCGCGAGATCCTCCTGCCTGACTGCCCGCCGCCATTTTACCTCGTCGGCCATTCCATGGGGGCGCTGGCGTCGATTTTTACTGGCATCAATGATCGGCTGATGTTTGATCGCATCTTCCTGTCCGCGCCCATGCTGGCGCTCGAGGGGCAGCCCTTCAGCATGGCAGGCATGGCAAGGCTGGCGGAAACGCTGAGTTTTCTCGGGCTGGGCCAAATGCCGGTTGGGCGGCGCGCGGACCGCCCCATGAACGAGCAGTCCTTCGAGGGCAATCCACTGACCGGCGATCGGACGCGGTATCTCCGCTCAGCCGAAGTGATCCGCCAAGAGCCGTCATTGTCGGTCGGCAGCCCGACCATTCGCTGGGCGGCTGCGGCGTTCAACGCCATGGCAGTTGCAGGCGGGGAAACCTTTCCGCCGCGCATCCGCGTGCCCCTGCTGATGCTGGCTCCTGCGCGCGACGAAGTGGTGTCGACTGGCGCGACCGAGGAGCTTGGACTGAAGCTGCGCACGGGACGGCAGATGATGATCGCCGGCGCGCGCCATGAATTGTTTCAGGAAACGGACCTTATCCGAGGTCAGGTCTTTGCAGCCTTCGACGCTTTCATCACCGAGCAGAGCACATCTTAGACGGGCGTCCTGCGGGTTAGAGAGCGCCGGTAACAAACCGGTCAGGCGCGGTTGACCAGGTTCAGGGTTTTTTCGAGCAATTCCGGCGTAGCCGCCGCGACCACATTGCCGCCTCCCGTCGGCTCGCTGCCATCCCAACAGGCGATGGCGCCGCCCGCTTCGCGGATGATCGGAACCAGGGCCGCAATGTCATAGGTATTGAGAAACGGCTCCACCACGAGGTCGGCATGGCCCGCCGCCAGCAGCGCATAGCCATAGCAGTCCATGCCGAAACGCTGGAGGCGCGTGGCCGCTTCCACCGCATGCCACTTGGCAAGGAGTTCGGGCGTGCGGAACAGCGCAGGGGTCGTGGTGAAAACGCGGGCGGCAGCCAGTTCGGTCTGGCCGCTGGTGCGCAATGGTGCCGCGCTTTCGCCGCGTCGGTACGTCGCTTTTCCAGGCAGGGCCAGAAAGGTTTCCCCGATGAAGGGCTGAGTCATAATTCCAGCAATGGCGACGCCATCCTGGGCAAAGCCGATCAGCGTCCCCCAGACCGGGGC
>CAKTFF010000385.1 GCA_934553185.1 uncultured Devosia sp. | reverse complement strand
TCCCACTACCTCAAGGCACTCTACGAGGTGCCCGGCATCAAGGAAACGGTCGATCTGGACCATATCCGAACGCACTATTACTGGAGCCACATCACCATCAACCCGACGCGGATCATCCCGATCGGGCCGGAACTGCCGTTCCTGCGATAGTGCGGCAGACCTCGTTCGACAAGCTCACTTGAGGGTGCCCCCTAGGTAAGCCCTTGGAGGCGGGACGTCAGTACCCCCAAACGTCCCGCCTTGTAGCCCTGTCAAAATATTCGTCGATCCGCTGAGAGGTCGCCGGCGTCACCTTCTCGGGCAAAGCCCGCCTGTCGAACCAGCCCACTTCAGCGATCTCGCGATCGGGCTTGCGCTCGAAGTCGCGCTCGAAGGCCTTAGCGATATAGAAGGCCACATGGTCCCGATCGGTCACCGGGCTTGAATTGTGGTAGATACCGAAGAGCTCCATCGGGCCGGTGATGCGGTGGCCGGTCTCCTCCAACACTTCGCGTGCCGCGCCGTCGGCAATGGTTTCCCCGGGCCCGATCCCACCGCCCGGAAACTGCCATCCCGGCACGTAGGTGTGTCGGATCAACAGCACTTGGTCGCCATCCACCACCATGACGCGGGCACCAATGGTCATGCGGTGCCAAAAGCCTTTGACGGTCAGGAACACCTTGGCGGTCAGCTGCTGCCTGCGATTCATCTGCATAGGAACACTCCATCGCGCACTTCGTTAGCAGAAGACTTGATGGCGACAAAATCGGCCGCAGTGCCGATTGACCGTTTTCTTGCCATCCTCCTTCTGGCATTACCCCCTTGATGATCACCCTCGCCCATATTTCCGACATCCACCTTTCGCCCATGCCCCAGGTGCCGTTGCGCGACCTGATGGGCAAGCGCATCACCGGCTACATGAACTGGAAGCTGCGCCGCCATGGCGAGCTCAACAGCGAAACGCTGACCAGCCTTGTGACCCACATGCAGGCACAGGATGCCGATTTCACTGCAGTGACGGGAGACCTCGTCAATTTGGCGCTTCAGTTCGAACTCGATCGCGCCGGACAATGGCTTAAGGCACTCGGACCATCGGACAAGGTGGCGGTCTGTCCAGGCAATCACGACGCCTATGTCCATGGGGCGCTGGAACTGGCACAAGACGCCTGGGGCGACTACATGAAGGGCGAAACGCTTGATGGCGCGCTCTATCCCTTTGTTCGTCGTATTGGCGAGCTTGCCATCGTCTCCTGCTCAAGCGCCGTCCCAACCCGCCCGTTTCTGGCGGTCGGGCACTTTGATGAAAACCAGGCTGAGCGGCTGGGCCGCGTTCTCCATGCGCTGGGCCAAGAGAACCTGTTCCGGACGGTGATGATCCACCATCCGCCCAATCCTGAACTTCAGCATCCTTCCTTTGGCCTCAAGGGTCACAAGCTGTTTCGGCAGGTCATCGCCGAGCATGGTGCCGAACTGATTCTGCATGGCCATACCCATCGCTCCTCGATCCACTCCATTCCAGGCAATGGCAAGGAAGTGCCGGTGGTTGGGGTTGCGGCGGCAAGTTCCGCCCAGGGTGGCACATTGGACGACCCGGCCCGCTACAATCTGTTCAGGATCGAGCGAGCCGGAGACAGCTGGACGTGCACCATGCGTGAATATGGCTATCAGCGGCTAGGCAGTGACATCGTCATGCGCCTGCAGATCCGCATCTGCTGAGCGAATCTACGGAGAAGGCCTTTAGCGATGCTTGGCCTGTAGAGCGGCTTCCTTCTCGCTGACGCGGCTGTGTATCTCCTCGGCTTCAGGCGTCATGGTATCGGCAAAGTCGCTCATCTCGAACACTGGCCTGATCTCGATCTCACTCTTGCCCAGCATTGGATTGGGGCAGCGCTTGACCCAAGCGACGGCCTCATCCATGTCGCGGACCTGCCAGATCCAATAGCCCGAGACGAGTTCCTTGGTCTCGGCAAAGGGGCCGTCGAGCACGGTGCGGCTCGGACCGTCAAAGACGATACGCTTGCCGTGCACCGACGGCTTCAACCCTTCGCCACCCAGCATGATGCCGGCGTCGACCAGCTCCTCGTTATACCTGCCCATAGCAACCAGCAGATCGGAAGCGGGCATGGTGCCCGCCTCGCTGTCTACGGTAGCCTTCACAAAAACGATGACGCGCATTGCCTTACTCCTCTAAAGGGCCTTGATGGCTCCATGACCCAGCGACGAACGAGACTAAGCGATTTCGACACGAAAAAGCGCCCTACTCCCGCCCTGCTCGCAAATCACCTATATGGTGAGCGACCTCGCGAGTGATTTCCACCTTGACCGACCAATTCCTTATCGATCGTCCACACTTCGATGCCGACAGCGCCACCGCACGTTTCGGCTACGAACTCGATGGCATCCGCTTCACCGAAACACTGGTTTTTCCCAAACTGGACGATAAAACAGCGGCGCTGAGCAGCAGTTTCGGCAAGCTGCTCGACCTGACGGCGATCGTGCTGGGCGTCAGCTATTTCAAGCTCAAGGCGCCCTTCCGCATCGCCGCGCCAGCCATTCCGCTCACTGAAGCCGAGCAGGCTTTTGCCATCGACGTGTACGAAAATGGGCTTGGCGAGTTCTACGCCCGCAACAACCTGAGCCGCTTCGGCAAGCTCATGATCGACGCGCCTCTGGAACAGGCAAGAACTGATCTGGCGATCAGCCTTCTTGAGCGAACCCTGCTGCCGATTGGCGGCGGTAAGGACTCCCTGGTCAGCGTTGACCTCCTCACCCATGTCGGCGTCGCGTTCAGTCCCTTTGCGGTGAACCCCAAGGGTCCCATCCTGTCCTCGGTGAACGAGATCGGCACGCCTCACGTCTATGTCACCCGCACGCTTGATCCTCAGATGATACGCCTGGGCAAGGAAATCGGCTACTACAACGGGCACGTGCCATCGACGGCGATCAACTCCATGATCGC
>CAKTFF010000384.1 GCA_934553185.1 uncultured Devosia sp. | reverse complement strand
ATCTCCCATGTGGTCGAGGACGTGCTGGAAACCGTCGAGACCATGCCGGTGATCCCGCGCGAGATCCAGGATATCCTCTCCATCTCCCCGTCGGAGCGCCACCGCTGGCTCAAGGACGGACGCCTCCAAAGCGCCGGCACCCGTACGGTGAAACTGCGCGGCCGTGCCCGGGAGATCACCTTCCACGTCTTCGATCCCCGCCTTGTGGAGGACCTGCTTGATCGTGACGCCGTCACCGCCTGGCGGGAAGACGACATCGTTACCGCCGCAGAAAACCGCCGCCGCGCCGCCTGGAACCGGCGCCTCCACAAGGCGCAGCAAACCAACCCCTCCCCTCAAACCGCAGGGCTCGAGGATGGCCCCGCGCCCGAACTCGTTGGCTGGGCTGAATTCGCCCGCGAGGGCCTGCTGCGCTGATCATTGCTGGTGCGCGCAGCAAGCCCGTCTTGCCCAGTGCACAATTTGATGCCAGATGTGACGCGCCGCCAGACAGCCATTGTTCGCTCTGGGGAAAGAGGAGGAAGCCCATGTCCTATGTTCCCTATGGCAGGCAATCGATCAGCGAAGAGGACATCGCCGCTGTTGTCGAGGTTCTCCGCTCCCCCTTCCTCACCCAGGGGCCGGTGATCGAGCAGTTCGAAGCGGCGCTGGCGGCAAAAGTGGGCGCCAGCCGTTGCCTTGCCGTTAATTCGGCGACCGCCGCCCTCCACATCGCCTGCCTTGCCCTGGGCGTGGGTCCGGGCGACATGGTGTGGACCTCGGCCATCTCGTTTGTCGCCTCGTCCAATTGCGCGCTCTATTGCGGCGCCGATGTCGATTTCGTGGATATCGACCCCAACACCTTCAACATGTCGCCCGCGGCGCTTGAACAAAAGCTGGTGGAAGCCGAGGCGCAGGGCCGGCTGCCCAAGGTCGTTATCCCCGTGCATCTGGCGGGCCTGCCCTGCGACATGGCGGCTATCGGCGCGCTGGCCAAGCGCTTCGGCTTCCGCGTCATCGAGGATGCCAGCCACGCCATCGGCGCCAGCGACGGCAACCAGCCGGTGGGCGCCTGCACCCATTCCGACATCACCGTTTTTTCCTTTCATCCGGTGAAGCTGATCACCACGGGCGAAGGCGGCTGCGTGACCACGCAGGACGCCGACCTCGCCGCGCGCATGGCGCTTTATCGCTCCCATGGCATCACCCGCGACGAAGCGCGCATGACCAAGCCCTCCGAAGGCGGCTGGTACTATCAGCAGGTGGCGCTGGGCTTTAATTACCGCATGACCGAAATGCAGGCGGCGCTCGGCCTGTCGCAGCTCACCCGGCTCGACGATTTCATCAAGGACCGCCACCGGCTGGCCGACCGCTATGACGCGCGGCTCAAACACCTGCCCATCGTTCTGCCGCAGCGCACGCCGTCAAGCTATTCGGGCCTTCACCTTTACCCCATCCAGTTGCGGCTCGAAGCGCTCTCGGTCAGCCATCGCGAAGTGTTCGACCGCCTGCGCGCCGCCGAAATCGGGGTCAACCTTCATTATATCCCCATCTACCTCCAGCCCTACTACGCCGATCTGGGCTTCAAGCCCGGCCATTGCCCGGCCGCCGAGCATTATTATGCCCGCGCGATCTCCATTCCGCTGTTTCACGGCATGTCCGACGCGCAGCAGGATCAGGTGATCGCCGCGCTCGAGGATGCCTTGCGGTGAGGCTGGGCCTCATACCGGCGCGCGGGGGCTCCAAACGCATTCCGCGCAAGAATATCCGCCCGTTTTTCGGCGTGCCGATGATCAGCCGCTCGATCGCGGCGGCCTTGGGCAGCGCTGCCATCACCGACGTCATCGTATCCACCGATGACGCCGAAATCGCCGACGTCGCCCGCGCGGCAGGCGCGCAAATCCCCTTCATGCGTTCGGCCGAGCTATCGGACGACCATGCCACCACCCTGGCCGTCATCGCCGACGCGCTCGAGCGCATGGAGGCCCAAGGCCACCAGGTCGACGCCATCTGCTGCCTTTATGCCACCGCGCCGTTCGTCCAGGCCGCCGATCTCGACGGCGCCTTCGAGCGCCTGCAAAGCAGTGGCGCCGCCTATGTGTTTGCCGGGGCCGAATTCCCTTACCCCATCCAGCGCGCCCTGCGGCGCGACGGCGATCGCGTGCGGATGTTTCATCCCGAACACACCGCCACCCGCTCGCAGGATCTCGAACCGGCTTACCACGATGCCGGGCAATTCTACTGGTGCCGCCCCGAAGCGATCCGCGCCCGCCTGCCGCTGCTCGGTCCCGACTCCGCCATGTATCTGATGGACCGCGCCCGCGTGCAGGATATCGACACGCCTGCCGATTGGGCCTTTGCCGAACGCTTGTTCGCCCTCCAATCAGGCGACGCGGCGTGACCCATAAGCCCACGCGCCCGCTTGTCGTGTTTCGCGTCGATGGCTCGACGCGCATCGGCACCGGCCACGTTATGCGCTGCCTGACCCTTGCCGATGCGCTCGCGGCGCGCGGCATGCACTGCCTCTTTGTTGCGCGCACGCTGGACACCAGCCTTGCCGACCGTGTCCGGCGTTCCGGACACGACGTCCAAGCGCTCCCTGCCGGCGGCCCCGCGCCCGACAGCGCCGATGTCTACGGCGCCTGGCTGGGCACGACGCAAGATCACGATGCCCGGGCCACAGTTGAAGCCCTTTCAGCAACGCCCATCGCCATCGTCGTCGATCATTACGCCTTGGGCGCTGCGTGGGAGCGCATCGTGGCCGAAGCGCTTGGCGCCCCGATCCTCGCCATCGACGACCTCGAACGATCGCACGCGGCGCAACTGGTTGTGGACACCACCTTCGGCAAGCCACCCACCGCCTACGAGGGGCTGATTTCCCCGGACGCCACCGCTCTGGTGGGTGCGCAATACGCCCTGTTGCGGCCCGACTTCAGCAAGACGCGGGCCTCTGCGCTGGCGCGGCGCGA
>CAKTFF010000383.1 GCA_934553185.1 uncultured Devosia sp. | reverse complement strand
GAATTTGGTATTGCCACCATAAACCGAACTGGTGGAGGCAAACACCAGATGCTCGGGCGGGGCCGCGCGCAGCACTTCGAGGAGGTTGGCTGTTCCCACCACGTTCGATTGAATATAGCTCATCGGCGCTTCGAGGCTGTAGCGCACCCCGGCCTGGGCGGCGAGGTGCACGACCACCTCTGGTTTGCACTCGGCCACTGCTGCAGCCAGGCGCGGCATGTCTTCGAGCATGCCCTCCACATTGTGGTACTGGCTGTGTTTGGCCAGTACCACGAGGCGGGCGCGCTTGAGCGCGGGGTCATAGTAGTTGGTGACGCCGTCATATCCCGTTACCGCATGGCCCTGCTCAAGCAGCCGCTGAGCCACGTGGAACCCGATAAAGCCGGCCGTGCCGGTAACGAAGATGTTCAAGGCTCTGTCCCTTGCTCAGGCAGACGCGTGGGGCGCGGGGGGAGTGTTGCCGCCTATGGCCGTCTCGGGACGACCGATGCTGTGATAGCTGATCCCGTGCTTGGCGACTTCTTCGTGGCTATACACATTGCGCAGGTCGACCAGAACCGGGGTCTTCATCGACTTGCGCACACGGCCGAGGTCAAGCGAACGGAACTCGTTCCATTCGGTGATCAGCACCAGTGCGTCGGCATCGACGCAGACTTCATAGGCGCTGTCGGCAAACTCGACCTTGTCCATCATCTCGCGGGCCGCTTCCATGCCCTGAGGATCATAGGCCACGACACGGGCGCCGCGATCAATCAGCCCCTGCACGATATCGAGGGCTGGCGCCTCGCGCATGTCGTCGGTCTCCGGCTTGAAGGTCAAACCGAGCACGCCGATTGTCTTGTCGCGCACATCACCACCGCAGGCCGCAATGACCTTGCGCGACATGGCGCGCTTGCGCTGCTCGTTGATGGCGACGGTGGTTTCAACGAGGCGCAGCGGGCTCTCGAAATCCTGGCCCGTCTTGACGAGCGCCAGCGTATCCTTGGGGAAGCAGGAGCCGCCATAGCCTGGGCCGGCATGAAGGAACTTGCTGCCGATGCGGTTGTCCAGCCCGATGCCGCGCGACACTTCCTGCACATCAGCGCCCGTGACCTCGCACAGGTCGGCCACTTCGTTGATGAAGGTGATCTTCATGGCGAGGAACGCGTTGGCCGCATACTTGATCAGCTCGGCCGTGCGGCGGCCGGTGAACATCAGCGGCGCCTGGTTGAGGTAGAGCGGGCGGTAGACTTCCGTCATGACCGATCGGGCGCGCTCGTCCTCGATGCCGACAACGATGCGGTCAGGACGCTTGAAGTCGTCGATGGCAGCGCCTTCGCGCAAGAATTCCGGGTTCGACACCACGGCCACGTCGGCCTGGGGGTTGGTCGCAGCAATGATGCGCGCCACTTCATCGCCCGTGCCCACCGGCACGGTGGACTTGGTGACCACCACGGTGAAGCCCTGGACGCTTTGCGCCACTTCCTCGGCGACGGCATAAACATAGCTCAGGTCGGCGTGGCCGTCCCCCCGGCGCGAGGGCGTGCCGACGGCGATGAACACCACATCGGCCGAGGGCACGACATCCTTGAGTTCGCGCGAAAACGACAGGCGGCCGGCACTGATATTGGTTTTCACCAGCTCTGGCAGGCCGGGCTCGTAGATTGGAACGCTGCCGCCTTCCAGCGCGTCGATCTTGCGCTGGTCCTTGTCGATGCACACCACTTCATGGCCGAAATCAGCAAGGCAGACGCCTGTGACCAGACCAACATAGCCGGCTCCAACGATGGCAATTTTCATTCACGAGCTCCTAGATTTATGCGAGCAATTCAGAGTGCTGGCTGTGCAGTGCCGCCACCGTCTTTTGCAAGGTTAAAACTTACCTACATGATTAATTCGGGACAATGAAAGGAGAAAGGGTAATCACTCCCGCCATTGGCGATGCGTTCTGCCGCAGCCGGCGTTTGACTTGCAGTATCGTTTAAAAGATCTAACCACATCAGCCGTCGAGACACATGTTGATTGCATCGGCATAGTTGACGGGCAGGTCTCCAACCAGCCCGCCGGTGGTTGCAACCAAGCTATTGCCCAGCCCTGTGGGGTGAAGACTATCCTGGTAGTAGCGCCCGTCGCCGATATTGGCGAAGGATCCGAGCTCAGGATGGGCCGCAAGGTCGAGCACGACGTCGGCGCCTGCGCCATTGGTGCGCACCAGGGCGTTATAGGCCAGATACTCGGTATTATGCTGGCCGCCGCTGGTGGAGGCGGCCGGCAGCAGCGTGCAGGCGATGATGTGCGTGAAGCCGACCGCGCGACGGCCATTGATATAGTCGGTCAATGTCGCATAGAGCGTCTGGGAGAAACCGGGCGTGCCGCCATAGATGCCCATGTCATTGCTGCCGATCTGGACCACGAGAATGCGCTTGGCATAGTCGCCATAGGCGGCAAGCGCGTCTTCCCGGCCCGGCGCCATCTCCATCATGCCGCCGGGCCCGGTCAGCAACTGGCTCGACAGCGCCATGCTGTAAAGGGCGGGGTTGCCGAGCAGTTTTGCGCGGATTTCGCGCGTGACCGTGCGGTTTTGCAGGCTCGAGATTAGCGTGCCGCCGAACAGGATACTGTCGCCCGACAAAACAACCTGGTTGCGGTCGGGGGGCACAACACCAAATGTCGTGTCGAGCGCGTCGCGAACGGCTGCGGCATCCGCATCGGGGAGGGCGCTGGGATAAACCACAAAGGCCAGCCTGTTGCTGTTATCCACGAAATCGTTGGTGCCTTGCGCTCCCGAAGCGGCAACGCCCAAAGTTCCGCCGCCAATGGCTGTCGCGCCCTTGGGCGGCAGGCCGATGACCTGGTCGTCCATATGGATTTTATTGGCTTCAGCACCGCTGACCATGGCCACAGTTTGCATGTTCTGCCGGATGCGGCGGCCGGTCAGATCCTCGGTGAAGCCGGACGCGTAAACGCCATCGAGGCCCACCGACG
>CAKTFF010000382.1 GCA_934553185.1 uncultured Devosia sp. | reverse complement strand
GCGGAAGGGCGTCGACGTCGGACATCAGCGAGCAAGTTCCCGAGAACGAATCAGGAAAGCACTATAGCGGCTTGGCGATTTATTTTGTGCAACCGCGCGGTTTTGCACCGCTCATGGGCGTGCGGAAACGCCGCCTGTTGCGCGGTTATCATGGTGGACGGACCCCGAGGCGGCAGCCGCCCCTGAGTTGAACATTAGTTGAGACGACATTCGCCTCGGGGCGCCGGTTTTTGGAACAGTTCGGGAATCGCGCAAGGAGGTCGCTCGCCTTCCTGCGGCCCGATCTCGAACCTGCGCAGCAGGCAAAAGCCGCGCCCGGCTCACCCAACCACTGTTCGCCTGCAGGCCGCCCAGTTGGGTGATGGGGAAAGTGTCGCACGTTGTGTCGGGAGGGGGATAAGTTTTGGTCCCCCGCTTGCAGGCTGCACGTTCTTCCTGTCGGGAAAGCATAAGTTACGATGTGCTTGATGCGGGAAAATCACCGGCGCTTCCCTCGGGCTCGACCCGAGGGTCATCCGAGGCTCACGCCGTTGGGAGAGTGGCCCTCGGATCAAAAACCGAGGGAAGCGATTGCGGGTGGGAGGGACGATGCCTCCCAAGATCTCCATGCCCTTGGTGCGCCCTCACCTGGTTATTCGCGCGACAACAGGTCGATCAGCAGGTCGCGGGTTGGGGGCGGGTCGAGTTGCCTCGCGCTCCAGACCTCCTTCTCCAGAAAATGGCCGGTGAGGCGGAGGGCGTCGGTGATGTCGTGGGGGCTGGCATTGCCGCGCCCGGACAGGAAGCTGGGGAGCGGCAGCAGGCGGTCGAGATAGGGCTGGGCCGCGGCGCGGGAAACGGCGCGGCCGGTTTTTGGGGACACATGGGTCAGGTCGGTCGTGTTGCCGGTGGCTGCACAGCTCTCGAGATCAAGACCGAAGCCGAGATCCTGGAGCAGGGCCAGTTCGAAGCGGGCGAGTTCGGCGCCATCGGGTGGCGCGTCGATCAGGCGCAACGCCATGCCGAGGAGCCGATCATGGGGGTCCCGTTCCGGCAGGAGGCGCAGGAGTTCGCAAACGAGCTGGCTGAGATAGAGCCTTGTGCGATCCTCGATCAGGGCGGCGGCTCGCGCCTCGAGCAGTTCAACCGTGTAGATGCCCAGCTGATCTTCAAGGCGCGAGCGCCAGGTGAGCTGGACGGTGTTGCCCGGCTGGAGCACCGCGGCCAGGCGGCGGGTCCGGCCGCCGCGCACGAGGCCCAAGTGGCGGCCACGACCGGCGACCATGGCTTCGGCAATCACGCTGGTTTCGCCGTGGCGGCGGACGCCGATCAGGAGGGCTTCAGCGGTCCATTCCATTTTACGTGACCTTGGTGCCACGCCCTCGTGGTTCGAGGCTCGCAAAGAGCTCGCACCTCACCATGAGGGCTACTGGGAACTCAATGTACTAGCAGCCCTCATGGTGAGGCGGGAGCGCAGCAACAATCGAAACGCGCGGGCGTGGTAGCTCACCCCTTCCCGTGCGGGTATTCCAGGCCCATTTCGCGGTAGCGTTCGGGGTCGTCGCCCCATTTTTCGCGGACCTTGACGAACAGGAAGAGGTGGATTGGCACTTCGTACATTTCAATGAGCTCACGGCGCGACTCGGCGCCGATGGCCTTGATGGTTTGTCCGCCAGCGCCCAGCACGATCTTCTTGTGGCTTTCGCGCGACAGGTAGATCACCTGGTCGATCTTGTAGGAGCCGTCCTTCTGGATCTTGAAGCTCTCGGTTTCGACGGTGGAATTGTAGGGGATCTCGTCGTGGACGCGCAGGAACAGCTTTTCGCGCGTGATCTCGGCGGCGGTGATGGCCATGGTGAGATCGGTGAGGTGATCCTCGGGGAAGTGCCAGGGGCCGGGCGGAATGTGCTTGACGCACCAATCCATGAAATCGGACACGCCATAGCCCTTGAGCGCCGAGATCATGAAGGTGGATTCAAAGCGCAGCTTTTCGTTCAGCGTCTGGGAGAGTTCGAGCAGGGCTTCGTTTTTGATGGCGTCGATCTTGTTGAGGATCAGGATCTTGGGATGGGTGATGTTGGCCAGCCCTTCGATCAACGCTTCGAGATCGGGCGTGATGCCGCGTTCGGCGTCGACGATGAAGGCGACGAGGTCAGCGTCCCCTGCCCCGCCCCAGGCCGAGTCTACCATGGCGCGGTCGAGACGGCGCTTGGGCGCGAAGATACCGGGCGTATCGATGAACACCAGTTGCGCCTTGTCGACCGTGACAACGCCGCGCACCTGCGACCTTGTGGTCTGGGCCTTGTGGGTGACGATGGAGACCTTGGTGCCGACCAGCGCATTGAGCAGCGTGGACTTGCCGGCATTGGGCGCGCCAACCAGCGCGATGAAGCCGCAGGCGGTGTCGACGGGTTCGAGATCGGTCATGGCGTTTCCTTCCACACCTTTTGCCGGACGAGAAAGAGTTCGGCGGCCTTGTGCTCGGCGATTTTCTTGGATGGACCGGTGGCGGAAAGTGGCTCGAAACTGGCGAGGGTCACCGAAATGGTAAATTCGGGCGCATGATCGGGACCGCGGCGCTCGGTTTGCCGGTAGACCGGCGGCTCTAACCCACGCGCCTGCGCCCATTCCTGAAGCGTGGTCTTGGCATCGGCCTTGTTGGCCTGACCGTCCGCCAAAAATTCCTCGAACATGCGTTCGACGAATTCATAGGCGCGGCCAAGGCCGCCATCGCAGTAGATGGCGCCGATGATCGACTCGGTGATATCGCCCAGGATCGCGTCTTTTTCGGCGCCGCCGGTGCGCGCCTCGCTATCGCCCAGGATCATCTCGGTGCCCAGATCGAGCGTGCGCGCGATCATGGCGCAGGTTTCCTTGCGCACCAGGGTGTTGAGGGTGCGGCTGAGTTCGCCCTCATTGGCCTTGGGATAGCGGCGATAAAGCATGTCGGCCACCACAAGGCCGAGCACGCGATCGCCGAGGAACTCTAGGCGCTG
>CAKTFF010000381.1 GCA_934553185.1 uncultured Devosia sp. | reverse complement strand
CATCTATTCTATCCCCTATATGTTTATCCTGATCCTGCTGCTGATCATTTTCGGCCGTTCGTTCATCATGCTGTTTGTCGGCATCGGCCTGGTCTCGTGGTTGGGGATGGCGCGCGTGGTGCGCGGGCAGACATTGACGCTGAAAAACCGCGAATTCGTGGAGGCCGCCATTGCTACCGGGTCGCGGCCGCTGGACATCATTTTCCGCCACATCGTTCCCAACCTCCTGGGCATTGTGGCCGTTTATGCGACGCTGCTGGTGCCGGAGATGATCCTGCTGGAATCGTTTATCTCGTTTCTCGGCCTTGGCGTTCAGGAACCTAACACGTCACTCGGCGCGCTGATCAGCGAGGGTGCTCAACAGATGCAATATGGCACGATCTGGCAGCTTGGCTTTCCGCTCGCCTTTTTCGTGCTTATCCTCTTCACCTTCTTTTTCGTGGGCGACGGTCTGCGCGACGCGCTCGACCCCAAGGATCGCTGATGGCTCCAGTTTTATCCGTCAAAGACCTCTCGGTTCGGTTTGCCCTGCACAAGTCTGAAGTCGAGGCTGTTAAAGAGCTCAACTTTTCGCTCGATGCCGGGGAAACGCTGGCCGTGGTGGGCGAGAGCGGCTCGGGCAAGAGCCAGGCTTTTCTCGCGCTGATGGGGCTGATGGCCAAGAACGGCACGGTCTCGGGCCAGGCGATGATGGGAGATGTCGATCTTCTGGCGCTGGGCAAGAGCGACCTGAACCAATATCGCGGCAAGGACATCGCGATGATCTTTCAGGACCCGATGACCTCGCTCAACCCCTCGCTGCGGCTCAAGCAGCAATTGGCCGAAGTGCTGGTGCGCCACAAGGGGCAGGACCTCAAGACAGCCGAGCGACATTCGGTGGAAATGCTGGAGCGGGTCGGTATTCCTGAACCCGCCAAGCGCGCCAATGCGTATCCGCACGAACTTTCGGGGGGTATGCGGCAGCGCGTGATGATCGCCATGGCGCTTCTTTGCCAGCCCAAGATCCTGATCGCCGACGAGCCGACCACGGCGCTTGACGTGACGGTGCAGGCGCAGATGCTGGACCTGTTCAAGTCGCTGACCGACGATTTCGGCACGTCGCTGGTGCTGATCACCCACGACCTGGGCGTGGTTGCGGGTGTGGCGGACCGCATGATGGTGATGTATGGCGGGCGGGCGGTGGAAAAGGGTTCGGTAGACGACCTGTTCTATGATCCGCGCCATCCCTATACGCTGGGTCTCCTTCATTCGACGCCGCATATTGCCAAGCGTGCGGCGCGGCTCGACCCCATCCAAGGCCTGCCGCCGAGCCTTGAAAACCTGCCCAAGGGCTGCTCGTTCAATCCGCGCTGCGCCTTTGCTTTTGACCGGTGCCTCGTTGAACGGCCGCCGCTCGCCGATACCGGCAACGGACGGCAGAAGGCATGCCACTACGAGGGCCCGATGGCCTATGGAAAGGTCGCCTAGATGGACCAGACCCCGATCAACCTTCTTGAGATCAAGGATCTCAAAAAGACGTTTTCGATTGCCGGCGGGCTGTTCAGCAAGCCGCTGACGCTGACGGCGCTCGAGAACATCAACTTCTCCATCCGCAAAGGCGAAACGCTGGGCATCGTGGGGGAAAGCGGCTGTGGCAAGTCAACGCTGGGCCGCTGCATCCTGCAGCTGCTGGCGCCCGACGAAGGGCAGGTGCTCTGGCTTGGGCAGGACCTGACGCGGCTGCCGGCCGAAGAAATGCGCCTGCGCCGCGCCGACCTTCAGATCATTTTCCAGGATCCGCTCGCCTCGCTCAACCCGCGCATGACGGTTGGCGAGATCATCGCCGATCCGTTGCGCACGCTGCGGCCCGAACTCAATGGCGAGCAGCGCCGGGCCCGCGTGCTCAAGACCATGGAGTCGGTGGGCCTGCTGCCAGAAATGGTCAACCGTTATCCGCACGAATTTTCAGGCGGGCAGGCGCAGCGTATCGGTATTGCCCGGGCGCTAATCACCGAGCCGAAACTCATCGTTTGCGATGAGCCAGTTTCGGCGCTCGACGTGTCGATCCAGGCGCAGATCCTCAATCTCCTGAGTGAGCTCAAGGACGAACTGGGCCTGACGCTGATCTTTATCTCGCATAATCTCAGCGTCGTGCGGCATGTGTCGGATCGCATCCTGGTGCTGTATCTGGGCCGGATCGTCGAGCTGGCGACGGGCGATGAAATCTACGAGGATCCCAAGCATCCCTATACGCGGGCGCTGCTGACGGCGGTGCCGATCCCGGACCCGCGCCTAGCGCGGCAGCGCAAGATCGATGCGCTGCGCGGCGAGATCCCGTCGCCCATCAATCCGCCTTCGGGCTGCACGTTTCGGACACGTTGCCGCTTTGCCAAACCCTATTGTGCCGAGCATCGGCCGCCGCTCGAAAAGATCGACAATGGGCGTCTTGTGGCGTGCCACCGCTGGCGCGAAATCGATGCGCCAGCCGAGGCTGTGCTTGGCGCCTGAGCCCGGCGCAAAGACGCGGGGACTGCGTCGTTTTGAGGGCTGTTGCGCGTTGACAGCCCCAACCAACTTGCCTATGTATGCCCCCAAGTTTTCCGGGCGCGCAGGCGCCTCTTTTGTTTGTATCAAGGATTGACCGATGAAAGTCCGTAACTCGCTGAAGGCGCTGATGACTCGCCACCGCGCGAACAAGCTCGTCCGCCGTCGCGGCCGGGTCTATATCATCAACAAGGTGGACAAGCGCTTCAAGGCCCGCCAGGGCTAAGATCCGTTCTCCGATGAAACTGACACAAGCCCGCGCAAGCGGGCTTTTGTTTTGCCCTTTGGGCGCTAAGTGGGCGGCGAACGCTTAGGGGCGGGCAATCGGCTCCGCAGAAACTGCCTCCCAAACTCCCGTAACCACGCCAAGGGAAATGTTCTGCCTCTTCAAGCGGCAGGGATTGCGAGCGTTTGGGAAAACGGTAAGCCTGCGGACGTCAGGATGTACTGACTTTTGGGA
>CAKTFF010000380.1 GCA_934553185.1 uncultured Devosia sp. | reverse complement strand
GCGATGCCAAGCCGATCCAGGGCACCCCCGTCCACCACAACCCCGGGCAGGCCGTTGAGCGGAGCCAAAAGGTCCTGCAGTGGTGGCGCGGTCTCGGGCTCAAGCGCAACGGCGCCGACCAGCGGATAGGCCTCGCTGACGGCACGAAGGCTGAGCAGCACACTTCGGTCTCCGGCACTCGCTCGTGCATCAAGGTCCACCACGCGGGCTGTCTGCCCCAGTGCCTCAACGGCTGTGCGCTGCTCAACGGAAAGATCAGCGCTGCGCTGGCGAACTTCGATGTCGCCGCCCAGGATCACGCGCGCATCGCGTTCAACGGCAGACTGCAGAGCCGCGCCAACGGACGACACGGCGGCGATGGCCCCCACGCCTAGAGCCAGGCACGCCAAGAGGATAGTGAATCGGCGGATGTCGCCGCGCAGGTCGAGCAGGGCAATACGCATCCAGCCCAGAAGACGGCTCATGCGCCGGCCTCTTGCTCGACCTGGGTTAGCCTGCCGTGGTTCATGGCAAGCACGCGGTCGGCGCGCCGGGCGAGGGCGGGATCGTGAGTGATGAGGAACACCGCGGTGCCGTTTTCGCGCGCGAGGGTGAACATCATCTCGATGACCTTGGCGCCGGTGTCCTGGTCCAGGTTGCCGGTCGGCTCGTCGGCCAGAAGAAGCTTTGGTTTGTTGACGATGGCTCGGGCGAGCCCCACGCGCTGCTGTTCGCCGCCCGAAAGAGCCGATGGGCGATGGTCGAGCCGGTCACCGAGGCCAACGGCCTGAAGGGCCTTCGTCGCCGCCTCCATGATCTGGCGATAGGTCTGCCCAGTTTCGGCGATTTCGAGCGCAAGCGCCACGTTTTCGAGCGCGGTCATGGAGGGAATAAGATGAAAGTTCTGAAACAGGATGCCCAGATGCTGGCGGCGGAAGATGGCGAGTTCATCTTCGCTACGGCCGGTCACCGTGGTGCCGGCGACGCTCACGCTTCCGTTTGTTGCCTGTTCGAGTCCGCCTAGTACCATGAGCAAGGACGTCTTGCCGCTGCCTGATGGCCCCACCACTGCAACGACCTCGCCCGGTGCCATGGAAAACGCAATGTCCTTGAGGATATGGAGCGGTGTCTTGCCCGACTGAAGTTGCAGGTTCATTGCGGCAGTCGCGACGACGGGGCTGCTCATAAGGCGGCGCTTTCATGCAAATATTGGCCAAACGAGAAGTATGTGGTTTGGCGGGAAAGAACAGCGACGATGAAGAAAAATGTTCGTGACGGCCTGCGTGGCCTCAGCCTGGCGGTTGCCTTGACGGCAGCGACGCTCAACCCTGCCGCGGCTGATGAAAAGGTGTTGATGCTCTACGGCGATAGCCTCATGGCGGGGCTTGGCCTTGATGAAGCATCGGGCTTTGCCGGTCAGTTGCAGGCGGCACTCGGCGACGAGGTGTCGATCGTCAATGCGAGCGTGTCGGGCGATACGTCGGCTGATGGATTGGCGCGCCTTGACTGGTCCCTGGGTGAACGCCCGGACGCTGTCGTACTGGAACTGGGCGCCAACGACATGCTGCAGGGATTGCCGGTGGACGCCATGCGGCAAAATCTCACGACGATCCTCCAGCGCTTCGAGGCGGAAAACATTCCCGTCCTGCTGGCCGGCATGCGCGCGAGCCCGAGCTTAGGGAACGAGTATGTGAGAAGCTATGAAGCTGTGTTCCCCGATCTCGCCGCGCAGTTCGATACGGCCTATTACCCCTTCTTTCTTGAAGGGGTGGCCACCAATGCATCGCTCAACCAGGCGGACGGGGTTCACCCCAATGCCCGTGGAGTCAGCATCGTCGTTCAAGGCATTCTTCCCGCTATAAAGGCGCTTCTAGCCAGCTAGATCGGTGGTCTGCTCTGGGAACCCTGTGCTCCGGCGGCGGTTAGCTCCGAAGATTTCTAGGAGGATCCCATGTCAGACGATGCGGAAAGCAAGAGCCCCATCCCGCCACAACAGCAGAACCCGCCAGGCATGCTGGCGCCCATGCAGCCGGCGCCCGATCACGGGGAGGAAAGCTATGTCGGCAGTGGGAAGCTGCAGGGCAAGATTGCCCTGATCACCGGCGCCGACAGCGGCATCGGGCGGGCAGTGGCGATCGCCTTTGCTCGCGAAGGCGCGGACATCGTGCTGTCCTACCTCAACGAGCATGAAGACGCCAAATCCACGGCGGAATGGATCGAGAAAGCTGGTCGTAGGGTGGTGGTCGTCCCTGGGGACATCACCAGCGAAAGTCACTGCAAGGACTTGGTCGACGCCGCCGTCAACCAGTTGGGCGGGTTGGACATCCTGGTCAACAATGCCGCCTTCCAGCGGACCTATGAAGATATCGGCGACATCTCTGCCGAGGATTGGGACCAGACCTACCGCACCAATATCTACGCGCCGTTCTTTCTAGCCAAAGCAGCGGTGCCGCACTTGCAGGCCGGCAGCAGCATCATCAACACGACGTCCATTCAGGCCAAATCGCCGTCGCCGCAACTGCTGGCCTATGCCAGCACCAAGGGCGCAATCTCCAACTTCACGGCAGGTCTGGCCCAAATGCTGGGCGACAAGGGCATCAGGGTCAACGCCGTGGCGCCGGGCCCGATCTGGACGCCGTTGATCCCATCAACAATGGCGCCGGAGAAGGTCGCAACATTCGGCACCCAAACGCCTTTAGGCCGGGTTGGGCAACCTGCCGAGCTGGCGGGAGCCTATGTACTCTTGGCCTCGGACCTGGGAAGTTACATGACGGGCGCGGTTATTGCGGTGACTGGCGGAGAGCCGATGCTCTAGCGTCTGGGACCTTCTGCTCTGATCAGCCTGGCTATTCGGAGTGCCGGTAGCTAGGCTTTTTCTTGCCCAGCGTTCAATGACTCCCGTCATTTCCCTTGCCCAAACAACCGCTGCAACCTCTCCCCAAACGTTTTTGCATACGAATGCAAAAGCTATTGCATTCGTGTGGAGAGCGCCCTACCAATTGTGTCGTGCGGAAGACAATGGCCG
>CAKTFF010000379.1 GCA_934553185.1 uncultured Devosia sp. | reverse complement strand
GGAAAAGAGTCGGGCGACAGGTCATTGGTGGGCAGCGTCAGCACGCGTCCGCCTTCGCTGAGCACTCCTACATCTGCTCCGGGTGAAAGCCCCGAAACATCGGATCCACGCAGCACGGCGACGCGTTCGCGGGCCAGATCATGCCCGGTTTGTGCAACGATCCAGTCGATGCTGGCCTGTTCGAAGACCACGGCATTGAGGCTGCGCGAAACCTTGAGTGGTTCACCGCTCGTGCCGCTGGTGGCGCCGCGCGAGACGGGGAGGATCGAAGACCGCCCATAGGCTTGGGGCGCGCGGCGCAGGTCGGCTTTTTCGGTGAAGGGCAAGTCCTGCAGAAATTGTTCGGATCGGCCGGTCTTGCGCAGCAGCCAGCGTAAACGCTGCTCCTGCACGGCCTGGCGACCCTCCCAATCGGAATCGCTGAACTGCTCGATGAAGCGGCGCGCCGCAGCATAAAGGCCGGGCGGACGTCGGATCAGACCATCGAGGCCGGGCACACGGGCTGCAAGCGCGTTCATGAGGATCGTGCCTTAAAAGGCATTCTGGCGGACCTTGCGCGAGAACACCGTCAACAGCAGGATCCAGCAATCAAGGAAGATCGACCAGTTTTCGATGTAATATAGGTCGTGCTCGGTGCGCCCTTCCACCTGGGCAAAGGTCACGGTCTCGCCACGGAAGCCGTTGATCTGCGCCCAGCCGGTAATCCCTGGCTTGATGCGCTGGCGATGGGCGTAGTGTTCGAGCTGTAGCGCCAGTTCGCTGTCATGGCTGAGGGCATGGGGACGCGGCCCCACAAGGCTCATCTCGCCACGCAGCACATTGATGAACTGCGGTAGCTCATCGATGGAAGTCGAACGGATGATGCGGCCGACGCGGGTGATGCGGCTATCACCGAGCCGCGCCTGTGTCATGGCCGAGCCGCTCTCGGTGACGTTCATGGAGCGAAACTTCCAGATCATGAAGCTTTGGCCATTAAAGCCTCGCCGCGCCTGGCGGAAGAAGACCGGTCCCCGGCTTTCGAGCTTGATGGCAAGCGCGACCAGAAGAAAAACAGGCGACAGAAGCGCCAGGCCGATCACGGCGCCTCCAAGGTCGAGCATGCGCTTGAGCACGACCGAGCGATGGCCCAAAGGCGCGCGTAGCACGCGCACGGCGCCATTTGCTCCAAGCGGCACGACATCAAGGAAACGCAGCGAATTGTTGTCGGTGGCGGGAACGCCCGAAACATTGACAGAATAATGCTTGAACTCGGCGGCCAGGCGCTCAAGGCCGCCCAAATCGTCGAGGTCACCGACAACGATCACGTGCTGGGTGCCCCGAGCGACCCAATCCTGCGCCGTGGCTTTGATGACGTCCTTGCGCAGGGTCTTGTCGTCGTTCTGGATGCGATGGAAGGGAAGGGATCCGGCGAGGCGGTAACCGGCGCGCCAGAGCTGGCCGTTGACGAGGAAGCGGGCAATGTCGAATTCTTCGCCGATTACGCCGACCTTGCGATACTGCAATTGCCCATGGTGCACGCGCGTCCGCAGCGCCGAATAGGCCATGCCGCGCGCGCCAAGCAGAACCGGAACACCCAGCAGAAAGCTCGCGGTCAGCGACACGCGGGAAAAGTCGGCGAGCACGCCGGCCAGAAAGGCGATCAACAGGGCTAAAGCGAAGGCGATGGTCCAGCCAAGAGCGCTGTCTGCCAGGCCGACCTGCTGGGATTGAATATGGTCAAGAAAGCGCGCGGCCGACGGAGCCGAGCTCGTGGCATAAAAGGCGCCCACCAGCACTGCATAGGCCACGTAAAGCCAGAGCGCTTCGCCTCCAAGCGGATTCCCACCCCAAAGGGCGTGGTAGACCAGAGCCGGCACGAGGATCATGCTGGCTGCCAGAGCGCCCTCGGCCAGGCCAAGGATCCAGCTCAGAGCGATGCGGTTGACCTCGACGCGTCGAGCCCGCCGCCGATCCATCGCTATGCCAATGCCGAGGTTTTCCTGCGTCATGGGGCACCAACCTTGCCTTTTGCCTGCCCAGCACGCCTAGCATGGGCGACAGGCGCGGCCAAACAACAGCGCGGAGTTAAGTTAATCGCACCGCACCAGCTCAGCCGAGCAGCGCCTCGTAGCGATCCGCGGCCTTGTCCAAGGTGAAGTCCGCGGCGCGGGCTTTAAGCTCGGCGGCGCTGACCGGATGGTCCAAGCCATCGCCCATGGCAGCGGCCAAAGCCCCGCTATCGCCGACCGGCACCAGGGCACCAAGACGGCCATCTTGAAGGATTTCGCGCGGACCGTAAGGGGCGTCGGTGGACACCACCGAGACACCCGCGGCCATGGCTTCCACCAGCACATTGCCGAAGCCTTCGGAGCGGGACGACAGCACGAAGAGATCGAGATGGCGGTAGCAGGCGGCCGGATCGTTGACATAGCCGGCAAACAGAACCCGATCGGCAACGCCGAGGTTTCGGGCGACCTTCCGCAGGTGGTTTTCCAGGGAGCCTTCGCCAAAGATGACCAGGCGCAGGGGACGGCTTTGAGCGAGGAGAGCAAAGGCGCGCAGCAGGGTTTCCTGATCCTTGACCGCCACCAGGCGCCCTGCCGTGCCGATCACCGGACCATCGCCCATGCGGGCAAGCTCCCCTTCCCAGCCATATGTGGACGGAGCGCCTGTCTGGGTAAACAGCGGATTGTGGATGGTCACGACCTTGGGGCGGGCAAAGCCGCGTTCCACCAGCTCGCGGCCCACCCCATCAGAAACGGAGATGGCTTTGGTCGCGCGCTGTGCGACAAGTCGCGAGGCCTGGATCGCCAGCCGTGTGCCCAGCCCTTGTGGCTTAAGCGCCGCCGCTGCGTGAAAACTGGGAAAAAAGCCGGCTTTGCTTCGAGCCAGGTGCAGGGCAAGTGTGGTGAGCAAATTCATGAATTCCGGCGCGCTGTAAACTGCGTCCGGCTTGATCTGCCGAAGGGCTTTTGCTGCGCCGCGCAGCCCCTGCAAGGTGCCCGCCTTGCCATAGCCATGGTTAGTTATAGGC
>CAKTFF010000378.1 GCA_934553185.1 uncultured Devosia sp. | reverse complement strand
GCATGATGCAAGCCCGCCACCAAGCCACGCTGTCGAAGAAACAAGGCAAGACACGCTGAACGCCAGGCACTCCAATAATGCAATAATCAATTGTTTGCACTCACCCTGCTCCTGGAGCACTGATTTGCTGCTGTTTTTGGTACTGCGGCGAGCGATAGCTGTGCCGATGCGGTGAGGCGGTGCGGTGGCTCTCCGCCGAAGCTTGTGGGTTTTGGCCGTAGGGCGGGTTCGGCGCTCCCAAGTCGCGAGGACGCGAGGGCGATCTGTTCTTATTGACACCGGAAGGCGCCATCTGTCGCACCGACGACTCGCCTGACATTGCTGATGTGGGATTGCTGTCTGCATCCGTGATCTGCGGAGCATTTCGCTCATCTTTTCGCTTTGCAACGCCACCTTGGTTCATGGGAGAAGCTGAGAGGGCAGCTGCATTAGGGTCTTTCCCTCGCTGTTCCCAGCGTCGCATGATCTCCTTTGCGCTCATGTCGGTTGCACTGTCGTCACTAAGTAGCTCCATGATTTCAGGAGGTACCTGGTTGGGTCAGCAATTGTCAGCATAAGGCACACTAATCCCATACCTCAGAGAACTCATCGTTGTTCTCGATGAGATCGAAGACAACCTTGACTGCGGCTTGGTCGACGCTGCGAACTTCCTTGTCGTTACTTTCACGCAGAATGTTTGGAGCCATCACGGTAGCAATGTTCCACGTGTCCATCTTGTTACCCGACTCTTCGTCGACGGTGTGAAAAGAGGACACCCAGTTGAGGAAGCAGAACAGGACCTCCATCGTGTCGCGGTGGGCCTTTGGTAGTAAGCACAGTACTAAGTGGAGAACCTTCTTTCTTTTGTCTTCATCCTCAATATCTGTTCCTGTTAGTCGCGTTCGGTCGCTGACCATTGACGTACGTACCATTGGCTGTCATGAATAGCCTGTAAAGTTTTAGTGTCAACACTGGGTCCGGCATTACGCGCAAGAAGCGCTTGAGGAGGTTTTGTGCGGCCAGCAGCCGGTATTCGGCCGAGGCGCGCATGTCGGTGATCGGCTGATAATCTGAGGCAAAGGCCGGGAGGGCGGCCTCGACCGTTGCCATGGTCCAGGGCTTGCCGATCAGCGCCGCTTCCACCGTCTTGGCGCGCTTGGGCGTTGCCGCCATGCCGCCAAAGGCAATGCGCGCCATGCCCACAAGACCTTGGTCGTTGACGAAAACGCGGAAAGCACCACACAGGGTGGAAATATCCTCTTCGCGCCGCTTGCTGATCTTGTAGACCGCAAACTTCTCCCCCGCCGGAAGCAGAGGAAGGGTGACGCTCTCCACGAACTCGCCCGGGGCACGGTCCTGCTTGCCATAGGCGAGGAAATAATCCTCAAGCTTGATCTCGCGCCGATGCGCCCCACGCCGCAGGGTCAGCTTTGCCCCCAGCACAATGAAAGGGGGCGGCGTGTCGCCGATGGGCGAGCCATTGGCGATATTGCCTCCGATCGTGCCCATGTTGCGGATCTGCTCGCCGGCAATGCGGCTCCACAATTCGCCCATATGGGGGAAATTGGCGGTGATCACCGGCAGCGCTTGGGAATAGCTCACACCCGCATAGAAACGCACTTCGCTGTCGTTCTCGGCGATGCGCTTGAGCTCCTGGAGGTGATTGATGAAGATTACGGGCCCGATCGGCCGCATGAACTTGGTGACCCACAGCCCCACATCGGTCGAGCCGTTGACGATGGTTGCTTGCGGAAAACGTTCATAGAGCGTGGCGAAATCATCGAGATTGGCCGGAATGATGATTTGCTCGGCACCTTCGCCGATCTCGACGCGGCGGCCATCATTGATGGCTGTGATCTTCTCTTTAAGCGCAATGCGCTCGGCCCATAGCGGATCGCCCTGCGGCTGGCCATAGCCCGACATGGCCTCCGCAGCGCGAATGATCGGCGCGTAGCCGGTGCAGCGGCAGAGATTGCCCTGAAGCGCTTTTTCGATGGTACTCCGGCTCGGCTGCGGGTCGCGCATCCACAGCCCATAAAGGCTCATCACGAAACCGGGCGTGCAGAAGCCGCATTGCGACCCATGGTGATCCACCATCGCCTGCTGCACCGGATGAAGATGCCCCTCCACCCCGCGCAGATGTTCGATCGTCACCACATGGGTGCCATGAAGGCTCCCCACGAAGCGGATACAGGCGGTGACGGAGTCGTAGATGATCTCGCCGTCGAGCAGGCGCCCCACCAGCACCGTGCAGGCGCCGCAATCGCCCTCGGCGCAACCCTCCTTGGACCCACGCAGCCTGCGGTCGAGCCGCAGCCAGTCGAGCAAGGTCGTGTCAGGCCGCACGTCGGAAAGCGTAATCTCCTCGTCATTGAGGATGAAGCGGATCGCCGTGGAAACTTCGCTCATGCGTCAGCTGCCCCGATACGTGGAATAGCCAAACGGGCTGACCAGCAACGGCACATGATAATGGCTGTCTTCGCTGATGGTGAAGCGGATTGGCACGACGTCAAGAAAGGGGGTGTCCAGCTCTACGCCCAGCCGCTCGAAATACTGCCCCACATGGAAGTGGATTTCGAACTCGCCGTGCTGGAACTGTTCTTCGTCCAAGAGGGGTTGATCAACGCGCCCATCGGCATTGGTGTAGCTGTCGGCGATGTGGTGATTGTGGTCACCATGAACGAACAACAGCTCGATCCGCATGCCCCGCGCGGGCTTGCCGTGCATGGTGTCAAGCACATGCGTGGTGAGGCGTGCACTACCCGCCATTTGCTGCTCCAAACTGTCGTCCCCAATGAGGAGACTAACGCATCATCGCTGTTGCGCAATGCCCATTTTTTACCATCTGGTCCATTTTTGAGCACCTTGCGGTGAGCGCCTTGTGACGTAGTATCCGCCTGGCTGCACAGGAGATTGCCCAAACCCATGCGTTACCCTCGCGACATGCACGGCTACGGCCCCAACCCGCCCCATGCCAACTGGCCCGGCGGCGCCCATGTCGCGGTGCAGTTCGTCCTCAACTACGAAGAGGGCGGAGAAAACAACAT
>CAKTFF010000377.1 GCA_934553185.1 uncultured Devosia sp. | reverse complement strand
GTTCAGCTCTTCGACCGTCCGGTCCTGAAAGGCAATACGCGTTTCCAGCGCTTCGAGCCGCTCAACGAAAGCCCTGTCGCTCATGGTTGCTCCTCAGGCTGCGGCGATCAGCGAGCGGGTATAGTCGCTGCTGATCTCGCCGGCACGCAACTGGTCGCGCGACAGGATCTCGACCGGTTCCGCGCTGCGCATCACCATCAGCCGCTCGCACATATAGCTGATCACCGCCAGGTCATGGCTGACCAGAACAAAGGTCAGGTTCAGCTCGCGGCGGAGGCGGTTGAGGAGGTTGAGGATTTCGGCCTGGATGGACACGTCGAGCGCCGAAGTCGGCTCGTCGAGCAGAAGGATGCGGGGGGAAAGAGCGAGCGCCCGAGCGATGGCCACGCGCTGGCGCTGGCCGCCGGACAGCTCGTGCGGATAGCGGAACTGGAAAGCGGCGGGCAGGCTGATGAGGTCGAGCAGTTCGGCGGTGCGCCGGTGGGGATCGTTCATGCCATTAATGATCATCGGCTCGGCGATCTGGTGGCCTATAACATAGCGGGGGTGGAGCGAGGCATAGGGGTCCTGGAACACCATCTGCACCGTGCGCGCCAATTGCTTGCGCGGGGTGTTGTGGGGGTCAAGACCGCCGAGGGTGAGCTTGCCGGACCAGTCCGGGACGAGGCCCATCATGGTGCGCAGGATAGTGGATTTGCCCGAGCCGCTTTCCCCGACCAGACCGAAGCTTTCTCCTTCGGAAACGGTGAAGGAGCAGTTCTTGACGACGGGATTGCCACTATAGCGCACTTGGAGGTCGGCAACATTGATCATGGTCTCGTTCATGCCCAGCTTGCCTCGCGCTGGAGGGTGGGGAGGGGATCGAGTGAGCCGTTGACCGCGGGCAGGCAGGACAGGAGCCCTTGCGTATAGGGGTGGGTTGCCTCGTGCAGCCGACTGGCGGCTAGGGTTTCAACGATGCGCCCGGAATACATGACGATCACCCGATCGCAGAAGCGGGACACCAGCCGCAAATCGTGGCTGATGAAGATCAGTCCCATGCCGCGGCGGGTCACTAGTTCGTCGAGAATGGACAGGACCTGTCCGCGCACGGAAACGTCGAGCGCCGATGTGGGTTCGTCGGCGATCAGCAGGTCCGGCTCGCGCACCACCATCATGGCGATCATGACGCGCTGGCCCATGCCGCCGGAGAGTTCATGGGGGTAAAGGCGCGCCACGCGTTCGGGGTCGCGGATATGGACCTGTTCCAGCGTTTGGAGCGCGCGCCGTTCAGCATCCTTGCCGGAGATGCGGCTGTCACCGATGCGAATGGCTTCAACGATCTGCGCACCGACGCGCATAACCGGATTGAGCGAGAATTTGGGGTCCTGCAGGATCATGCCCATGCGCCCGCCGCGCAGCGAGCGCCGCAAGCGTCCCGATGCGGACAGCAGATCAATGCCATCGAAGGCGAGGGTGTCGGCGCTCATGCGGGCATAGGGCGGCAGGACGCCCAGCAGCGCCCGTCCGGTGAGGCTCTTGCCCGAACCGCTTTCGCCCACGATGCCGAGCTTTTCACGTCCAAGCGAGAAGGACACGCCGCGCACGGTTTCCTTCCAACCGCCCTCGTCATTGCGGAAGCTGACGCGCAGATTGTTGATATCGACCAGGTTGCTCAATTGCGCTGCCTCAAATGGGGATCAAGGAGGTCGCGCAGGGCGTCGCCCAGAAGGTTGAAGCCGAGTGAGACCACAAAGATCGCGGCGCCGGGAATGGTCGCCACCCACCACTGATCGAAGATGAACTTGCGACCGGTCGAAATCATGGCGCCCCATTCGGGCAGCGGCGGCTGTGCGCCGAGGCCGATGAAGCCAAGGCCCGCAGCGGTGAGGATGATGCCGGCCATGTCAAAGGTCATACGCACGATCACCGATGACAGGCACATGGGGATGATGTGGAGAAAGACGATGCGCGCTTCGCTGGCGCCGGAAAGACGGATGGCGTTGACGAAGTCGCTGTTGCGGATGACCAGGGCTTCGGCACGCGCCAGGCGGGCATAGGGCGGCCATGCAGTGAGGGTGATGGCCAAAGCCGCGTTGACGATGCCCGGCCCGAGCGCTGCGACAAAGGCGAGCGCCAGCAGCAGCTTGGGAATGGAAAGGAAGACATCGGTGATGCGCATGAAGACGGCGTCGACCCAGCCGCCCGCCGTTCCGGAAACAGCGCCAATCACGAGGCCAATCGGCGCAGAGGTGACGATTACCAGCGCAACGATCAGCAGGGTCAGGCGCGAGCCGTAGATGAGGCGCGAATAGATGTCGCGGCCCAGCTCGTCGGCGCCGAACCAGTATTCGGCGCTTGGCGCGGAGAGGCGGGCCGCGAGGGTGGGCAGGTAGGGGTCGTGGGTTGCCAGCAACGGGGCAAAGGCGGCCGTAAACAGCAGCGTCAGCACGATCAGGAGCCCAACCACGCCGAGCGGATTGCGCGCGAAACGCCGGGCGAAGCGTTTGAATTCAGTGAGACGTGCAGCCCGCAGGGCGTGCCTTGAGTCGACAGGAAGATCGGTCACTTGGCGAGCTCCCGGGAGCGCGGGTCGAGGACCCGGTATAGAACGTCGCTCAGCATATTGAGAAACACGAAGACGATGCCGACAAGAAGGGTGCCGCCCAGAACGGCGTTCATGTCGGCCGAGAACAGCGAGGAATAGATGTAGTTGCCGATGCCGGGCCAGGAAAAGATGGTTTCGACCAGCACCGAGCCTTCAAGCAGGCCGCCATAGGAGAGGGCGATCACCGTGACCAGCGGAATGGCGGCGTTGCGCAGAGCGTGTCCGGCGACGACGCTGAACTCGCTGGCGCCCTTAAGGCGCGCCGTAAGTACATATTCGCGCGTGAGTTGGTCGAGCATCACAGAGCGGGTCATGCGGGAAATATAGGCAAGAGAATAGTAGCCCAGCAGCAGGGCGGGCAGGATCATGTGGCTGACGGCGTTCCACCAAATGTCCCACTCGCCGGCAAGGGCGGAGTCGATGAGGATCATGCCCGTGAC
>CAKTFF010000376.1 GCA_934553185.1 uncultured Devosia sp. | reverse complement strand
ATCTGATCCCGCTCGCCAGTGAGTTGCGGGCACTCGGCGCCACCAACCGCATCGGGTTCTATCTCCACATCCCCTTCCCAACACCCGATGCGCTTTACGCCATCCCCCACCACCAGGATCTGATGCGTGACCTGTCCCGCTACGACCTGGTTGGAATGCAAGCCAACCGGGACGTCGCAGCCTTCACCGAGTTCGCCCAACACCAAACGCCGTCAACGCTGTCCGGATCGCCTCTCGAAGCGGTCGACTTCGGCCGCACGGAAGTCGCGGCCTTCCCGATCGGCTCTGATCCCGACGCCTTCGCCGGTCTCGCGGTCACTCCTGCGGCCAACAAGATGGTCCGGCGCATGGAACAGGTCCTGCGCGAACAAAAGCTGATTCTAGGCGTTGATCGCCTCGACTACAGCAAAGGGCTGCCGCAGCGGGTCGAGGCTTATGAAAAGCTCCTCGCCAACAACAGCCGCTTTCGCCGCCAGGTACACATGCTCCAGATCGCGCCGCCCTCGCGGGACACGATCAAGGAATACCAGGAAACCAGCGACGCTCTTGATGCCATGTGCGGCAGGGTCATGGGCCGGTTCGCCGAACCGGACTGGTCACCGCTGACCTATGTTAAACGCGCCTACGGGCAGCCGAGCCTAGCGGGATTGTACCGGCTCGCCCGCGTCGGCCTTGTCACGCCACTGCGCGACGGCATGAACCTCGTGGCCCATGAATATGTCGGCGCGCAAAACCCCGACGATCCCGGCGTCCTGGTGCTGTCACGCTTCGCAGGCGCGGCGGAAATTTTCGAAGACGCTATTCTCGTTAATCCATTCGACACGGACGAAACGGCGCAGGCGCTGCAGATGGCGCTGGACATGCCTCTTGCCGAACGGCAGCGCCGCTGGGGAACGCTGATGGCGGCCGCCCAAAAGCACAGCGTCGATAATTGGAGCGCCAGCTTCCTTGACCGCCTGGCTCCGCCAGCCAAAGCTGGAGGCGCCATCTCCCGGGACATTCTTTACCTGTCCTCGGTCGCCTAGACGTAAGTTCCGGTAGATCAGCAAAAAGGGCGGCCACCAGGACCGCCCTTTCATGATTTATGCCTGTGCAGCGCGACCGCGTTGGCGGTCGGCATTGGAGCGGCCATTGGTTCGAGCCGCTTCCTTTTGCGCCTTGCCCCAGCGCTGCTTGCCGGCATCTGCCGCAGGCTTGTTGTTGGCCATGGGCTTGCCCGTTTCCATGTCGCGGCGCACAGCGCGGGTAGGTGCCGCACCTTCAGGCCGCGTGCGGGCAGCTTCAGCCGGACGGCTGCGCGGTGCGTCGGCATTCTGCCGAGAGGGCTGGCTCTTGCCACCCACTTCCTTGGCGAATTCGGCAAACGGCCGGCGCTCGGCTGGCGAACGGCGATCCGCTTGAGGCGCCCGCGGGTTCTTTGCCGAACGAGGGCCAGGACGACCACCGGCAGGCTTCTTGTAGGCAGACCGCGGCGCTTCGACCACGCCGGTGTCGTTGCCCGTATGGAGGTCGCCCGTATAGGGCAGCGTCCGGCGGATCAGCCGTTCCACATCCCGAAGCTTGCCGCGCTCGGTGCCATCACACAGCGTGATTGCCGTGCCGGAGGCGCCGTTGCGACCAGTGCGGCCAATCCGGTGCACATAATTCTCCGGATCGTCGGGCAGTTCATAGTTCACCACATGGGTGATGCCGGGCACGTCGATGCCGCGCGCCGCAATATCGGTCGCCACGAGGATACGCACCTCGCCCGAAGCAAAACCCTTGAGCGCCGCCTGACGGGCATTCTGCGACTTGTTGCCATGGATAGCCGCCGCCTTGTGACCGTCGATCTCGAGGTTTTTCGCGACACGATCAGCGCCGTGCTTGGTGCGCGAGAAAATGATCACGCGCTCCATATTCTCGGTTTCGCTGAGCAGCAGCTCGTTGAGGACGCCACGCTTGGCCTTGGCCCCGGAAAGGATCACGCGCTGGTCGATCTTGACCACGGTGGAGCCGGCGACCGAGGCATCGACCCGCACAGGATCCTGCAAAAGGGTCTTGGCCAGATCGGCGACTTCCGGCGCCATCGTGGCCGAGAACATCATGGTATGCCGCTTGATGCCGATCGCTTTGACGATGTGCCGCACGGGGGCGATAAAGCCCATGTCGAGCATCCGGTCAGCTTCGTCGAGCACCAGCCAGCGCGTTTCGTTGAGACGGATCTTGCCGTCATCCATCAGGTCCTTGAGGCGGCCGGGCGTCGCGACAACGACGTCGACGCCGCGCTCAAGACGCTTGACCTGATGATAGCGCGACACGCCGCCCAGCAGCAGGACCGTGTCGAGCTTCATCTTGGAGCCGGCGAACTTGCGCAGGTTCTCGTCGATCTGCACGGCCAGTTCACGTGTGGGCGCCAGAATCAGCGCGCGGGTGGTCAGCGGCCGCGGGCGGCCGGTCAGGGTCAGGATGCCAGCCAGGATGGGCAGACCAAAGGCTGCGGTCTTGCCCGAACCGGTCTGGGCGATGCCCATCATGTCCCGGCCTTCGAGCAGCTTGGGAATAGCCTGGGATTGGATCTTAGTCGGTTCCGTGAAGCCGGCAGCCGAAAGGCTGTCGGTAAGAATTTCCGGAAGGCCAAGAGAAGAAAAGTCGTTCAAAGAAACACATGCTTTCTGCGCCGCAACGGCGCCAGGTCGCGCGCAGAACAATGCAGCGCGCATGTCGCCACTCCAGCGGAATGGCGGATTGACAAGTGCAATCGGGCGATAAGGAAACTATCGCGCGGGTGCTGGCTCGAACCCGGGGATAAGAACATCCGGGCTGACTTCGCCGCTCACCGCAGGGGATAAGAAGAGAAGTCCGTCGCGATTATTCACGCTGAAATCAACTATCCAGCCGCGACGATGAGGGAGATATGGGCTCCACAAGGCTAAATAGCAAGGGCAATCGGGCATGAGGAACGCATGCCGGTCATGCGCCACCAATCAGAGTAGCTCCTGTGGTGAGCCTGTCGAACCACCGGGGAGTTGCACGAAAGCCCGCACTGCCCAGACCTCTAC
>CAKTFF010000375.1 GCA_934553185.1 uncultured Devosia sp. | reverse complement strand
CAACAGGATCAGCGCCGCAATGATGACCCCGCGCGTGGCAAAGGCAAAGCGCTCGGCCGCTGTATTGCGCTTGGTCAACGCGGCAAAGATAAAGGCAATGTCCGCCACGCCCACGGTTGCGAACAGAGTGGCAAAGGCAACGAAGAATGTGGTGGGCATAGGAGGCTCCGGCAGGTCCCGCTAGACCTAGCTCCATTACGCCGCTTTGCCCATCCTTGCTCTATGACGCCTCTTCGAGGAGTTCGGCGGAGAGATGGGCTCGGGCTTGGGCATTCTGGTCCCCTCACAGCATCCGCGCGCCCGTGGCCAAGCCGGCCAGGGCGAGCAGTGCCGCGGCGTCGAGCCAGCCTCTTGACCGCTCAAGCCACCGCGCGCGGGACCGTGTCGTGGGCAAAAACCGCAGCAGCCACACGGCGCCATAGCCGACCCAAACGATGAAGAAGCCGACCATGACGAGATCGGCTTCTTCCGAGCGGTTGAAGCCCACCATGATGCGGGTGACGCCGGCGCCGAGGAGAATGAACAGGAGGTAGAACCCGGTGACCACCAGCGACCGGCGCCAATAGCGCAGCGTCAAGCGAGGGTCAGACGGGGCAGCCCGGCGCCAGCGCCGCCAGAAAAACCAACCGGCTGCGGCAAGGATCGCTCCAAGCAGCAGCGCCATCAGAGGCGGCGCTTTTCGATGGCGTCCCAGATCAAAACGGCAATGTCCGGCCCACCGAAACGCTTGATCTCGCGAATGCCGGTGGGGGAGGTGACGTTGATTTCGGTGAGATAGTCGCCGATCACGTCGATGCCCACAAAGATCATGCCGCGCTCCTTAAGGGCGGGGGCGATGGTCTCGCAGATCTCACGGTCGCGCGCGGTCAGCTCAATGAATTCAGGCCTTCCGCCCACATGCATGTTGGAGCGGGCTTCGCCTTCCGCCGGGATGCGGTTGAGCCCGGCGACCGGCTCGCCGTCGACGATGATGATGCGCTTGTCGCCCTTGCGCACGTCGGGCAGGTAGCGCTGGATCATGAAGGGCTCGCGGTAGTTGCTCTCGAACAGTTCAAGCAGCGAAGCGAGGTTGTGGTCGCCCTCCTGGAGGAAGAACACCCCGGCGCCGCCATTGCCGTAGAGTGGCTTGACGATGATATTGCCATGCTCCTTGCGGAAGGCGTGGATCATCTGGCGGTCGCGCGTCACCAGGGTCGGCGGCATCAGCTGGGGGAATTCGGTCACCAGGATCTTTTCCGGTGCATTGCGCACCGCGGCCGGCGGATTGACCACCAGCGTGCGCGGATGCAGGCGCTCCAGCAGGTGCGTCAGCGTGATGTAGTTCATGTCAAAGGGCGGATCCTGGCGCATATGGATCACGTCCTGGGTGGAGAGGTCGACGCGCGTTGCCGCGCCTAGGCGGAAATGCTCGCCCTTTGGCTTGTCGAACACTTCGATGGGTGCGGCGAGGGCAGACACGGTGTTGCCGCTCAGGGCCAGCGTGTCAGGCGTATAATGAAGCACGACGTGGCCGCGCGCCTGCGCTTCAAGCATCAGGGCAAAAGTGGAATCGCCTAAGGGATTGATCGTGGCGACATGATCCATCTGGACCGCGACTTTGAGCTGCTTTGCCATTGAACGAGAACTCCTCAGTAGGCCTCATGGTGAGCTTGTCGAACCACGAGGCCGTGGCGAGATCGGCGTACCCGACCTCGTGGTTCGACAGGCTCACCATGAGGTCTCACGGAGAAGCATCAAACGCATGCACGATGTGGCGCGGCCATCGGCCCGGCGCAAGGAAAATTACATCGAAGCGGAGATTGCTCCCCGCTTTGGCTGGGTTGCGGGACAGCCAGTAATGGGCCGCCTGGACGATGCGGCGCTGGTTCACCGCTTCCAGCGTCTCCATCTCGCTTGCCGCACTGCTGCGTGCCTTGACCTCGACAAAGACCGTGGTGCCCCAGCGTTCGGCTACCAGGTCGATCTCGCCCAAGGGCGTTTTGAAGCGACGCTCCACAATCCGATAAAGCTTGAAGCGGAGGAACCAGGCTGCCAGGAACTCGCCCCGGTGGCCGGCCTGGTAGGCCTTGACACGCGCTTTACTGGGCGTCTTTGAGCCGGAGGGCGGCATCATAGACCTCCTTGCGCTTGATGCTCCACTGCTCGGCGATCCTGTCCACGGCCGCGCGCAGCGGCTCGCGGGCCATTGCCTCCGCCAGGGCAGAATGCCAGTCCGCTTCGTCCGGCGCCGTTGGCTCTGCGGCACCAGCCACGACGATCACCGCCTCGCCCTTGGTTTCTGCTTGGGCAAACTCGGCTGCCAGGTCGGGCAGCCTGCCGCGATGAACCCTTTCGTATCGCTTGGTCAGTTCCAGCGCTACAGCCGCCTGACGATCGGGCCATAGCGCGGCCATGGCTTGGAGCGTGTCGGCGAGGCGGCGCGGCGATTCATAGAACACCAAGGTTTCACGTGAATCGCTAAGGCGCCGGAGCGCGTTGCCGCGTGCACCCGCTTTGGGGGGCAAGAAGCCATGAAAGGCAAAAGCGTCGGTGGGCAGGCCCGCCACGACCAGCGCTGACAAAAGCGCCGACGCGCCCGGAATGGGAAACACCGGCTGCCCTGCTTCCGCCAAGGCGCGGATCAGGGGAAAGCCGGGGTCGGACAATAAGGGGGTTCCGGCATCGGAGATCAGCGCCAGCGCTTCTCCTGCTGCAACGCGCCGAACAATATCCTCGGCCTTGGCGCGTTCATTATGTTCATGCAGCGCCACCCGCCGCCCTTTGATGCCGTAATGATCAAGGAGGCGAGCCGACATGCGCGTGTCTTCGCACAAGATCACCGCAGCGGCCGCCAAGGTTTCGAGCGCGCGAATGGTGATGTCGCGCAGATTGCCGATGGGCGTCGCCACCACATAAAGGCCCGGGGCGAGTTCGGGCGCTTCAAAGCTTTGCCCGGCAATGAAATAGGTTCTCGTTTCCGTCACGCTGGGCGCCTTTCGGTGACGCGAAATGTTCTCGGTCCGCTAACGCCGAGGCACTCAGGCTGCGAGATCGGCGACCACC
>CAKTFF010000374.1 GCA_934553185.1 uncultured Devosia sp. | reverse complement strand
GGATTGTCGAACCAGGCCCGCGAACGAAGTTTATTGGGCGCCCCGCCCTGGCCATTGCCTGCAGACATGGTGATTTCCTTTGGTGTGCGAACTGCGGCACAAGCCGCTCCGTTTGGAGCCGTTCTAACATGGCCGGAGCCAGAGTGAACGTCCCTCCTTCGAAAAATCATACAATTATGCGGCAACGCGAGAGAGCGGATCGACAGCCGCAATTTTGAGGCTGGCTCCAAGCAGCAAGCATCGCTAGGGTCGCCGCTTAAACAAGCCGGCGAGGAACGGGCGTGAGTGAACGTGTTGACTGGGTTGCGGTCGATTGGGGGACGTCTAACCTGCGCGCCTGGGGCATAGCGGCTGATGGCAGTGTAGGATTGGAACGCAGTTCGCCCAAGGGCATGGGAAAGCTGACGCGCGAGGAGTTTGCTCCCACATTGGTGGAACTGCTGGCGGAAATCGACGCAGAACACCTTGAACATACCGAGGTTTTGATCTGCGGCATGGCTGGGGCGCGGCAAGGTTGGCTCGAAGCGCCTTACCTTGAGGCGCCCGCCGACCTGCTCGAACTCGCCGCCGGCGCTGTCTCGCCTACCATGGCAGACGATCGCTTCAGCGTCTCGATCCTGCCTGGCGTGTCGCAACGGGGTGGCGCGGATGATGTAATGCGCGGCGAGGAAACGCAATTGCTTGGCTTGGCGGCCCTCAAGCCAGGCTTTGAAGGCGTCGTTTGTCTCCCAGGTACCCATTCAAAGTGGGCACAGCTTGAGGGAACGCAGCTAAAGCATTTTTCCACCGCAATGACCGGCGAATTGTTTGAACTGCTGCGCACCCAGTCGGTGCTCCGCCATTCGCTGAGTGGCGATATCGATGGTGCCGGGCGCGACGACGGGTTCGCCGAGGGCGCCTCGCGGGGTTTGGAGCATCCGGACCGTCTGTTGAGCACGCTGTTCCAGGTCCGTGCCGGATCGCTCCTGTCGGGACGGGAGCCGTCCTGGTGCGGAGGGTTCTTGTCCGGGCTGTTGATCGGAGCGGAGATCGGCGGCAATCGTCATCTGCTTGGCAGCGCTCCTGTGCCATTAATCGGCTCGCAAGCCCTTTGTTCGCTTTATGCCAGAGTGCTCGGCATGATCGGCGCCCGAGGGGAACTCACCGACGCCACTGCCATTGTCGTTGCCGGCCTAAAGGCCGCTCGCCGCCACGCCGTTCAGGAGTAACCTATGGATCATCGCCACCTCATCGCCATCCTGCGTGGCATTACCCCTACGGAAACCGTGCCGGTCTGCGAAGCGCTGATTGCTGCGGGCATTACCATGATCGAAGTGCCGCTCAACTCGCCCGAGGCGTTGACTAGTATCGCGCTGGCTTCCAACGCTCTGGGCGACCATTCAGCGATCGGTGCTGGCACTGTGTTGACGAAAAAACATGTCTGGGCCGTCTCCGATGCAGGTGGCACGTTCATCGTCTCGCCCGACACCAACAAGCAGGTGATCGAAGAAACGGTGCGGCTGCAGATGCTGTCCTATCCGGGCGTGTTCACGCCGACCGAGGCGTTCCGTGCCATCAAGGCTGGGGCAACCGGGCTCAAATTCTTCCCCGCCGAAGTGCTTGGCCCCAAAGGCATCAAGGCTATGAAGGCAGTGCTGCCGCCCGATTTCCCGCTCTATGCCGTGGGTGGCGCCAACCCCGACAATTTTGCTGAGTATTTCGCCGCTGGCTGCACCGGTTTCGGGCTGGGCACGTTTCTTTATAAACCCGGCATGGCGGTCGCTGAAGTGGCAGAGCGGGCCGGCGCGGCAGTAGCGGCCTATGACGCAGGAGCAGCCAAATGAGCGAAACCGCCCGTTTGCTTTTAGACGCGCAATGTTCGCTGGGCGAAGGCCCTCTTTGGCATCCTGGACGCCAGCGGTTGTTCTTTTTCGACATCAACGAGCAGACCCTTTTCGCCGTGACGGCCAAGGGCGAAGTGGTCGAGTCGTGGCTGTTCAACGAATACGTGGCGGCTGCGGCCATCCTCGATGACGATATGCTGGTGCTGGCGACCGATAGCGGGCTCAAGCAGTTCGACCTCGCAACCGGCGGCATGAACCGGATCAATGAGGTCGAGGCCGACCAGCCAAGAACCCGCACCAATGACAGTCGGGTACATCCTTCCGGCGCCTTCTGGTTCAGCACCATGGACAATACAGAGGAAGAGGCGGCGGTCGGCTCACTGTACCACTTCCGCGCTGGCGAACTGACCGTGCTGAAGTCCGGCGTCAAGATCTGCAACGCCATCTGCTTTTCGCCCGACGGAAGAAAGGCCTACTGGACTGATACTCCAACGAAGAAGATCATGCAGGTCGAGACCGACCCGGCGACCGGCCTGCCGATCGGGGAATGGACCCTGTTTGCCGATGTGTCCGACGGTCGCGGTTTTCCCGACGGAGCCGCGGTGGACAGCCAGGGCTATCTTTGGAACGCCAAATGGGGGGGATCCTGTGTGGTGCGGCATGCGCCGGACGGCTCGATCGATCGGATCATCGAAGTGCCGGTGAGCCAAGTCACCTGCCCTGCCTTTGGGGGGCCGGACCTCAAGACGCTGTTTATCACCACCGCAAACAAGACCATGAGCGACGAACAGCGCGCCAAGGAAAAGGTCGCTGGAGGGCTCTTTGCCATCGACGTCGATGTCGCCGGGCAGCCTGAAGCCAGGATCGTTCTCTAGGGGCCACGATGACCACTGCGGAACTGGGCGTTTGTTATTATCCCGAACACTGGCCCGAAGCGTGGTGGGATCGCGATGCCCAGCGCATGGCCGAGCTGGGTTTGCGCTGGGTGCGGATCGGGGAGTTCGCCTGGAGCAAACTCGAGCCGGAACCGGGCAAGCTCCAACTTGACTGGATCATTCGCGCGATGGACGTGCTTGGCCGGCACGGGCTCAAGGTGATTTATGGCACGCCCACGGCAACGCCGCCGCGCTGGATGGTGGACAAGCATCCCGACATGCTGGCGGTCGATGCACATGGGCGCCGCCGAGGGTTCGGTTCGCGACGGCACTATGACTTCAGCCATCTC
>CAKTFF010000373.1 GCA_934553185.1 uncultured Devosia sp. | reverse complement strand
CATAGCTCGGCTCGTTGGCGGTAAACGCCCAATGCCCGCTGTCCTGCCACACCGCATGGCGATAAACCGCCAGCTTGCGCGCCCAGGCCTCGCCATCATCAAACACCGCCATCGCCTTGGTGCCGACCACGGTCAGACGCCGCTCGCGATAAGGATTGAGCCGCGACGCAAACAGGTGGCTGCGCACGCCGCTGGCAAACCGCATATGCACATGCGCGAAGTCGCTGAGGTGATCCAGCAGCGCCGCCCCCTCGCCGCGAACCTCAACCGGCTCCTCACCCGTGATCGCCAGGATCATCGAAAGATCGTGCGGCGCCAGATCCCACAAAGCGTCGTTCTCGGTATGGAATTTGCCCAGCCCTAGCCGATGCGAGTGGATGTACTTGATCTCGCCCAGCTCACCCGCACCGATCAGCGCCATCAGCTGTTCGAAAGCCGGATGAAATCGCAACACATGCCCGACCATGAACACGCGCCCATTGTCCCGCGCAGCCGCAACGGCGCGCTCGGCATCCGGAACGGTCAGCGCGATCGGTTTTTCAACCAGCACATCCTTGCCCGCCTGTACTGCGCGAATGGCGTTTTCGGCATGAAATTGCGGCGGCAAGGCCATGACGATGGCGTCCACGTCAGAACGGTCGAACAGCTCGGCCGTGTCAATCGCCAAGCAATCTTGTTCAGCTGCAAACCCTTCCGCCCGCGCCGGATTGACATCCGCCACGGCATGCAAGGCGCCGAGAGATTTCAGGGTGCGGATATGATTGGAGCCCCAATAGCCGCAGCCAAGCACGGCGATACGCGGTTTCATGATGATCGATCTGCCTGAACCTGGAAAGCAAGGGGTGGCAACGAACCCGGAGGGTCGTCAGCCCGGCGAAACTGTCTTGTCCCGGACATATTCGCCCCACCCGCCGAACTCAACCCCAAGGCCACGAGCGTCCGCCCCGCCCCGGGTCACAAAAACCTACGCTCAGCGCAGATTGTTGATGTGTAGCCAGCCAAACGCTTGCCGCGGTATCCGCACCCATCCACCCGATCATCGATCTCCCCCGCAAAACGCTCCAAACCCCACCTCTTGGCTTGACACCCCACGAACTGCCGCCCTATATCCCGCCCGTCTTCGCGGGCAGCGGCCTTATGAACCGCAGCATTCAACCGCGCGTGGCGGAGTAGCTCAGTTGGTTAGAGCAGAGGAATCATAATCCTTGTGTCGGGGGTTCGAATCCCTCCTCCGCTACCACCGATCCCCCACGAAATTTAGACCTCCACAAGCTTCAGTTTGGCTCAGTCGGATTCGCGGTAGCTTCGTGGCTCCGCCAGCACAGACTCAGCTCCACACAGCCGCATCGCCGATCCACCTATGATCCGTAAAAAAAGAAGTTGACCTATTTCAGCTTGAGTTTGACAGATGTCGATCTAAAGGTAGCTTAAATCGATCGATGTCTTTTGGCTCTGCCCGGATATCGATGGCGATCATGAAGCGGGAGCGAGTGGGTGGATAGGCAATTTGATGGCCAGCTTGGCTTTTTGGCCAGTGTCAACGTGCTGATCCTTGTGGCCGCACTGGTCTTTGTCGGCGGCTCCTTCATCAATCTTTTCAATTTTCAGTCCATGGGCGCACAGGTGCCTGAACTCGGCCTTTTGTCGCTGGGTGTCATGCTGGCGATGATTTCCGGTAATGGCGGCATCGATCTGTCGGGTATCGCGCTTGCCAATCTGGCCGGCGTCATGGCCGTGCTGCTGGTGCCGCTTGTTGTTTCGCCGGACGCTGCGCCTTTGGCCTACACGTTCAGCTTTGCACTGGTGGCGCTGGCCACTGGTCTTGTCGGCGGCATGTTGAACGGTTTGCTCGTCGGCTATGCCGGCCTCACCCCCATCATTGCGACGCTGGGCACTCAGCTGCTGTTTACCGGCATTGCGGTCGGCTTGACAGGCGGCTCGGCCCGCACGCTCGGTTACATCGTACCGATGGATGATTTCGGCAACATGCCCTTCTGGGGCATACCACTGCCCTTCGCGCTGTTCATTGCCGTGGCCGTGATTATCGCCGTCGTCCTGCGTTTTTCTTCCTTTGGTAAACGCCTGTTTCTGCTTGGCAGCAATCCGACGGCCGCCTTCTTTGCGGGCATCCCGGTGCGTCGTATGCTCTTTACCACTTACACGCTAGCGGGCGTGCTTGCTTCCGTTGCCGGCTTCATCATCGCCGCGCGCACATCCAGCGTGAAATGGGATTACGGCACGTCCTATGTGCTGGTGGCGATCCTCGTTGTGGTGATGGCCGGTGTGCGGCCTGCTGGCGGATATGGACGGGTCATCTGCGTCGTACTGTCGGCCATTGCGCTGCAGATGCTGTCCAGCCTGTTCAACTTCATGAACATCTCGAACTTCTTCCGCGATTGCGCCTGGGGCGTGCTGCTGCTGCTTTTCCTTGCATCGGCTCGCATCGATCTCAGCGCCTATAAGCGAATCCGGACCTGAAGAACCAAACGCTGCGCCAGCCCTCATGCACAGCGTTTCATGTTGAGAGGGATCTAGGGAGGACCCGACTATGCGTATAATCAAGACACTTCTCGGCAGCGCGGCCTTGTGTGCCCTGCTCGCTACCCCGCTGGTTGCCCAGGAAGGCAACAACAGCATCGTGACCGTGGTAAAGGTAACCGGCGAAAACTGGTTCACCCGCATGGAAGAAGGCGTCAAGGCCTTCGGCGACGACAACAAGGACGTCACCACACGCCAGGTCGGCCCCGCCAAGGCAGACGCCGCACAGCAGGCTGCCCTTGTGCAGGATCTGATTGCACAAGGCGTTGGCGCCATCGCCATCGTACCGATGGATCCGTCTTCGCTGGAGGGCGTGCTGCGGCGCGCGCAGGGCCGCGGCATCAAGGTGATCACCCACGAAGCCGACAACCTGCAGAACACGCTGGTTGACCTCGAAGCCTTCGACAACACCGCCTTCGGCGCCCACTTCAACGAGCAGCTCGCCACCTGCATGGGCGGCAAGGGCAAGTGGACCTCGTTTGTTGGTTCGCTCGGCAGCTTGACCCATGTGC
>CAKTFF010000372.1 GCA_934553185.1 uncultured Devosia sp. | reverse complement strand
CGTCCCGACAAGGCGCCCGAACAATGCACCTTCGAGCAACTGGCGCAGCCAGCCGATCCCGACGTCCTCATCAGGGAAGTGCTGGGCAGCGAGCCTTCAGCTCGACAAAAGACGGATTGACGTGGCTGCCCAGCCGGGCGTATTCCCCGTCTCAGGACATCTCGCCCTAACGCGAGACGCATAGACCTGGGAGGGTCGCTGAGAATGGCTCCTACGCCCCAAACCGCACCGGCGGTCAAACCGGTCAACCCCAATTTTTCGTCTGGTCCCTGTGCCAAGCGTCCCGGCTGGACGGTGGACGTTCTTGCCGATGCGCTGGTGGGTCGCTCCCATCGGGCAAAGCCTGCCAAGGCGCGCATCCAGCAGGTGATCGACCTCACGCGCGAACTGCTGGCCGTTCCCGCCGATTACCGCATCGGCATCGTGCCGGCTTCGGACACCGGTGCAGTAGAGATGGCGTTGTGGTCCATGCTCGGTGCGCGCGGGGTCGACATGCTCGCCTGGGAGAGCTTCGGTGAAGGCTGGGTCACCGACGTCCAAAAGCAGCTCAAGCTCGATGATGCCCGCATCATCAAGGCGCCCTATGGCGAACTGCCTGACCTCGGCCAGGTCGATTTCAGCCGCGACGTGGTGTTCACCTGGAACGGCACGACATCTGGCGTGCGGGTTGCCGATGGCGACTGGATCGCGGCGGACCGCGAGGGGCTGACGATTTGCGATGCGACCTCGGCGGCTTTCGCGCAGAACCTTGATTTCGCCAAGCTCGATGTGGTGACCTTTTCCTGGCAAAAGGCGCTGGGCGGGGAAGCGGCGCATGGCGTGCTGATCCTGTCGCCGCGCGCCGTGGAGCGGCTCGAAACCTTCAAGCCCGATCGTCCGCTGCCCAAGATTTTCCGCCTGACCAAGGGTGGCAAGCTGCTCGAGGAAGTGTTCGAGGCGGCAACCATCAATACGCCGTCGATGATCTGTATCGAAGACGCGATCGACGCCATGGAATGGGGCAAGAGCGTTGGCGGGCTCAAGGGCATGCAGGCGCGGGCCGATGCCAATTTTGCCGTGCTGGATGCCTGGGTGGAGCGCACCGACTGGGTGGCGTTCCTCGCCAAGACGCCGGCGAACCGCTCCAACACTTCGGTCTGTTTTTCGATCGTCGATCCGGCGGTGACGGCGCTGCCCGACGACAAGCAGGCGGCGTTTGCCAAGGCCATGGTGGCGCGGCTCGACAAGGCCGGCGTCGCCTACGACATCGGTGCCTACAAGGATGCACCTTCGGGCCTGCGCATCTGGGCTGGGTCGACCATCGAGACGGCCGATCTCGTGGCGCTGGTGCCCTGGCTCGACTGGGCCTTTGCCGAAGAGCTGAAGGCGCTCACGGCTGCTGCCTGACACGCAAATCTTTCCGTCACCCTGAGCCTGGCCAAGGACGCGGGTGACCTGCACAGGTTCCGGCCTCGTCCTTTGACACACTCAGGATGAGGCCTCCCCCAGTTTCATGCAGGCTGCAGGTTCAAATCCTGCTCCCGCGATCAAAATCAGGAGGGCACGATGCCCAAGGTTCTCGTTTCCGACAAGCTTAGCCCCACCGCCGTTCAGATCTTCAAGGACCATGGTGTCGAGGTCGACTACCTGCCCGATCTGGGCAAGGACAAGGACAAGCTGCTCCAGGTGATCGGCCAGTATGATGGTCTTGCCATCCGCTCGGCCAGCAAGATCACCGAAAAGATCATCGCCGCCGCCGACAAGCTCAAGGTGATTGGCCGGGCCGGGATCGGCGTCGACAATGTCGACATCCCGGCCGCGACCAAGAAGGGCATCATCGTGATGAACACGCCCTTTGGCAATTCCATCACCACGGCCGAACATGCCATTGCCATGATGATGGCGCTGGCCCGCCAACTGCCGGAAGCCGATGCCTCGACCCGCGCGTCAAAGTGGGAAAAGAACCGCTTCATGGGCGTCGAGGTGACCAACAAGACCCTAGGCCTGATCGGGGCAGGCAATATCGGCTCGATCGTCGCCGACCGGGCGCAGGGGCTGCGCATGAAGGTCGTTGCGTTCGACCCCTTCCTGACGCCTGAGCGCGCGCAGACGCTGGGGGTCGAGAAGGTGGAACTTGACGAGCTGCTGGCGCGGGCCGACTTCATCACGCTGCATACGCCGCTGATCGAAGCAACGCGCAACATCCTCGATGCGGCGGCGCTCGCCAAGACCAAGAAGGGCGTCCGCATCATCAACTGCGCGCGCGGCGGGCTGATCGACGAGGCGGCGCTGCTCGAGGCGCTGCAATCGGGGCATGTGGCCGGGGCGGCACTTGACGTGTTCCTGGAAGAGCCGGCGCAGAACAATCCCCTGTTCGAGCTGCCCAATGTGATCTGCACGCCGCATCTGGGCGCGGCGACCACTGAAGCGCAGGAAAATGTGGCGCTGCAGGTGGCCGAGCAGATTTCGGCATATCTGCAGACCGGCGAAATCACCAATGCGCTGAACTTCCCGTCCATTTCGGCGGAAGAGGCGCCGATCCTGACCCCATGGGTGAAGCTGGCGGAAACGCTGGGCTCGTTTGCCGGGCAGCTGACGGAAACGGCGATCACCGGCATCAAGATCGAGTTCGAGGGCACGGTCGCCCTGCTCAATACCAGGCCGATGGTAGCCGCGGCGATCAATGGCGTGCTGAAGCCCTCGCTGGGTGACATCAACATGGTTTCGGCGCCCCAGATCGCCAAGGATCGCGGCATCACCGTCGAGACCACAACACGCGACCAGCAGGGCGCCTATGAGGGCTATATTCGCCTGACGGTGATTACCGAGCGGCAGGAGCGGGGCATTGCCGGCACGCTGTTTGCCAATGGCAAGTCGCGCATCATCCAGGTCAAGGACATCAACATGGAGGCCGAACTGACGCCGTCCCTGCTTTATGTCACCAACGAGGACAAGCCGGGCCATATCGGACGGCTGGGCACGCTTTTAGGCAAGCTCGGCATCAACATCGCCAACTTCAACCTCGGCCGTGCCGATGTGGGCGCCGATGCCATTGCGCTGGTCTCCATCGATGG
>CAKTFF010000371.1 GCA_934553185.1 uncultured Devosia sp. | reverse complement strand
GTTGCCGGGCTCAAGATAGTCGATCATCGCGCCGGTCACCCGCGCGGCGCTTCCTTCGGCCTCCTGCTCCACCACGGTGGTCAAACAATCCTGTGCCATGAGCTTCTGCCGCATCGCTTCGTCGGCTGCGCGCACCCCCGCGCCGACAATGGCCCAGTCGTGGTCCGCGCCGTTGGCAAACAGATCATCGAGATAAACCGCCTGGTGGGCGCGATGGAAGTTGCCGACGCCGAAATGAACGATGCCAGGCGTAAGGGCGGACCGGTCATAGGCGGGCGTTGCAGCCGTCGTGATGGCGGGCAGGGTGGCGGCGGAGAGCTTGGTGGTCATAGCGCGGTAATCCTTGAGACCTCATGGTGAGCCTGTCGAACCATGAGATCGGGCGAGTGGAGGCTAAGTGCCACGACCTCGTGGTTCGGCAAGCTCACCATGAGGTCTACTAGGCGCTAGATCGCGTTCCCCGCCTGATCGAAGCGGTAGATCCGCGTGGGATCCGGCGTCAGGTAAACGTCGTCGCCATGGCTGAACATCTGGTCGCCATCGGCGCGGATGGTCATCAGACCCAAGCCGTCGACATGAACATGAAGGAACGTGTCGGAGCCCAGCTGCTCGGCAACGCCGACCTTGCCCTTCCAGGTTCCCGGCACGGGCGTGGTGGAGAGGGCAAAGTGCTCGGGCCGCACGCCAATGGAGTGGGCATTGTGCTTACCCGCTTCCGAGCCATCGACGAAGTTCATCCGGGGGCTGCCGATAAAACCGGCGACAAAGCGATTAGCGGGCTTCTTGTAGAGATCGAGCGGGGAGCCGAACTGTTCCACCCGGCCGGCATTGAGCACGACGATACGGTCGGCCATGGTCATGGCTTCCACCTGGTCATGGGTCACATAGATCATGGTGGTCTTGAGCTGCTGGTGCAGTTCGGTAATTTCCAGCCGCATGTTGACGCGCAGGGCGGCGTCCAGATTGCTCAGCGGCTCATCGAACAAAAAGGCCTTGGGCTCGCGCACGATGGCGCGGCCAATGGCGACGCGCTGCCTTTGTCCGCCCGACAGGGCACGGGGGCGGCGATCGAGATAGCTCGAAAGGTTGAGCGTGCGGGCGGCGTATTCGACCTTCTGGTCGATCACCGCTTGCGGCGCCTTGGCCATCTTGAGCGGAAAGGCGATATTGTCGCGCACGCTCATATGCGGATAAAGCGCGTAAGATTGGAACACCATGGCAAGGCCACGTCGGGCCGGCGGCGCCTTGGTCATGTCCTGCCCATCGAGCAGGATCGTGCCGTCGGTGGTGTCCTCGAGGCCCGCGATCAGGCGCAGCAGGGTGGACTTGCCGCAGCCTGAAGGGCCGACAAAGACGACGAATTCGCCATCGTTGATGTCGAGCGAAATGTCCGGAATGATCTGGACCTCGCCAAAGGACTTCTTGACGTTGCGGAGGGAAATGGAGCCCATGATCAGTGGTCCTTAAGCGTTTGATGTGTCGCAGCGGATGCCGCAGCGCTTACCCTCGCCCCTTGAGGGAGAGGGTGGTTCTCGTCCGCGTTCAGCGGACGAAACCGGGTGAGGGGTGCTGAGCCCGCCCATGCCCTGGCGGTACAAGGTAGAGCAGAACCCCTCATCCGCCCTTCGGGCACCTTCTCCCTCAAGGGGAGAAGGGGGAGGCGCTCCGCTGCATTATTATGCCCTGCGCGATGGTCCACAGTCACTTCACAGCTCCAAAGGTCAGACCGCGGACCAGCTGCTTCTGGCTGAACCAGCCCATGAGGAGGATCGGCGCAATGGCCAGCAGCGAGGCGGCGGAAAGCTTGGCGAGGAACAGGCCCTGGGGCGAGGAGAAGCTTGAGATAAAGGCGGTGAGCGTGCCGGCCCGGCCCGAGGTGAGGGTGATGGTCCAGAAGGCTTCGTTCCAGGCCAGGATGACGTTGAGCAGCAGCGTCGAGGCAATGCCCGGAACGGCCATGGGCACGAGGACATGGACGATCTCGTTCCAGAGTTCGGCCCCATCCATGCGCGCGGCTTCAAGAATGTCGACGGGGATTTCCTTGAAGTAGGTGTAGAGCATCCAGATGATGATGGGCAGGTTGATCAGCGTCATGATGATCGTCAGCCCATGCACCGTGTCGAGCAGGCGCAGGTCACGGAAGATCAGGTAGATCGGGATCAGCACGCCCACCGCCGGCATCATCTTGGTGGACAGCATCCACATCAAAACGTCCTTGGTCCGCTTGGTGGGCGCAAAGGCCATGGCCCAGGCGGCGGGAATGCCGATGACGAGGGCGAGCAGCGTCGAGCCGACAGAAACGATCACCGAATTGGTGGCGTGCTTGATGTAGTCCGAGCGGTCCTGCACGGCCCCAAAATTCTCCAGCGTAAAGGTCTGCGGCCAGAAGGTGGGCGTATTGGCAATGGCTTCCGCCTCGGTCTTGAAGGCTGTCAGCAGCACCCAGAGAATGGGCGAGAACAGGACCAGGGCGATGATCCAGGCCAGCGCCGTGAAGCCGATGCGGGTCGGGACGGAGACAGTGCGGGCCATCAGTGTTTCTCCGCAAATCTTATGGAGGCCTCATGGTTCGACAGGCTCACCATGAGGTCTAGGGAATTGTGAGGGGTGCTAAGCATCTAGGTTCTTCCCCACGGCGCGCATCAGGAAGAAGGCGACGATGTTGGCCAGGATCACCGCGACCACGCCGCCTGCCGAGCCGGCGCCGATGTCGTTGGAGAGGATGCCGGTGCGGAACACGAGGAAGGTGAGGTTGGTGGAGGCATAGCCGGGTCCGCCGCCAGTGGTGACGCGGATTTCGGCGAAAATGCCGAGAAGGAAGATGGTCTGGATCAGGATCACGATGGTGATCGCCCGCGCCATATGGGGCAGGATGATGAAGCGGAAGCGGTTGACCGCAATGGCGCCATCCATTTCCGCGGCCTCGCGCTGTTCTTCCGAGAGCGACTGAAGGGCGGTGAGGAGGATCAGCGTGGCGAACGGCAGCCACTGCCAGGCGACGATGATGATCACGGAAAACAGCGGATACTGGTTGAACCAGTCGATGGGCTGGAGGC
>CAKTFF010000370.1 GCA_934553185.1 uncultured Devosia sp. | reverse complement strand
GCGAGCGCTTCGACATGGTGCTCAACATGGAAGTGGTGGAGCATGTGGACAATGTGCCGCTCTACATGAAGAGCTGTGCCGACCTGGTGAAACAAGGCGGGCTGACCCTGACGGCCACCATCAACCGCACGGCGCGCGCCTATGCCCTGGCCGTGGTCGGCGCCGAACGGGTGTTGCGCTGGCTGCCGGTGGGCACCCACGACTGGAACAAGTTCCTGACCCCCGACGAGATCCGCGCCCTCCTGACCCGCAATGGCCTGGTGGTCACGGGCGAGACCGGGGTCGTATTCCACCCCCTGGCCGACGAGTGGCGGCGGTCTCGCGACATGGCGATCAACTACATGATCATGGCGGCCAAGCCCCGCCAGATATAAAAACCGGCTGCCCTGCGAGGGGCGGCCGGCTGCTGATCCTGTTTGGAGGAGGAAAGGTCAGAACACATAAACCATCAGCTTGCCGTCCCCGGCATCATGCACTGCCAAAACGTGGCCAGGCTGAAAATTGCTCTGGCTGAGCGTTTCGGTGATCATGCGATGACCCGCAACGGCACCCACCATCTGATGATAGCTGCGGTTGCTGATGAGCCAATCGGCCACCTGGTTGCGCAACGCCGCACAAACGCGGATCGGCATGACCTGGACATTGCGGGCACGATTCCAGTTCTGCATGCGGGTGTTCTTGAAAAGGCTGACCAATTGGCCGGTATTGGTGCCCGAACAGCTGACGCCACCGCCGCCGCCTGCCCCCACCGGGATGGAGCGGCCGCTTACGCTGCCACCGCTATTGTTGCCCGTGCTACCGCCATTATTGCCGCCCGTGCCGCCGCCATTATTGTTGTCAGTGCCGCCACCGCTGCTGCCATCGTTATCGCCGTTGTCGCCGCCGGAGCCACCAGCGTTGTCGCCGCCCTGGCTACCGCCATTGCCGCCGCCATTGCCGCCGCTGCCGTCGTCACCATCGCCATTGTCGACGCCGCCGTTTACGCCACCGGGGCCCTCGCCATCCCCATCAGGCCGCTCCCCGCCATCGCCGCCGGAACCAACATCAACATCCACATCAACGACGTCGCGGCCGTTGCCAATCGAAACGTCGGCATCAACGAGGCCACCGCCGACATTCGTATCGACCTTGACCAAGCCTCCGCTGCCGCCCACGGAGACTTCGGCATCCACCAATGGCGTGTCCCTGCCGCCAATCTCCACGTCGACCACTTCACCGTCATCGCCGCCGAGGCCGACATTAACCAGGCCCCGGTCACCGGCATCGCCCTGACCGAGGGTAATCAGCGCGTCGCTGTCACGACCGCCAACAACACCGAGCACGCTGTTGTCCGAACCACCACCGGTTAATCGATCCAGCAAACCCGCTGCCGACGCACTGCCTGGCAAGCAAACAACGGCAACAACACAAGCCGCAGCCACGTATGATGTTCTAAACATGTGAAACCTCCTGCTTTGTTTATTGCGGTTCCTTCCGCCTTAACAAAACAATCCGCCAAGTTGAGAGGAGCAGAAATCGGTTCATCTACGTAGTTGTTGGGGTAAGTTCTGCTTTGGTTAACCTATCTATAAAGCAGTAATAGCTTCGTTATCTGCGGAGTTCTTGAACAAGGCTGCATCGAGCGACGGAAAGGCATCAGGCCAATAGGCTGCGGGGTCCAGAACAACAAACAATTCGGCGTCCGCCGCCTGGCGCTGGATCAACCGGCAAATCGCCGGCATCAGCCCGCCGCCGCCGACCTGCTCCCCAACGAGGCGGCTCAAGCGCCCGTCATAGCGATGTTCGATAATGCCGGCGCAGAGGGCATCGTCCTCGATAAACAGCAGCAATGCGCTGCGCCCCTGGGGCAATTGTTCCGGCGCGACGCGTAGGTAATGCGGCATGGCGGCTCCTGGCATCCGATCTTGGACGGAGCCATCTTGGCTTGGCCAGCCTTCCGCGGTTCTTGCCAGGGGAAAGGGGAGAAATCCTTACCCCTTACGTGATTCTCGCAGGCGGCTTTGCCTTGGCCTTTCCGCCCCCGCCACTTGGCTGTAAGCTTTGGCCCTGCCCCGGAGTCATCATGCGCTCATTTGCTCTTGCCGCCCTGCCCCTCGTCTTTGTTGCGCTGGCATTTCCCGCCTTTGGACAAAGCGAAGAAGCGGTGGTGGCCAGTATCGAAAACATTCATGGCGACTACGAAGGCTTCTCCGAGCTGTATGCCACCATGCAGGATGCTTTCCTGTTCGGCGATCCGACCACCATTGCCGACTTGGGCATCTACCCCTTCGAGGTAGAGGCCAATGGCGAACTCTACGACATATTCGAGCCGGAAGATTTGGTGACCAATTTCGACACTCTGGTGACAGAGGACACGGTTGCGGCGCTGGGCAGCCAGGACTTTGCCGACCTCATCGTCACCTCCGAAGGCGTGGGCTTTGCTGATGGTGCGCTCTGGGTTACCCGCGTCTGCACCGATGACAGTTGCGCAGAAGCGTATTGGGGCATCACCCGCATCAACAACTAGGCGGCCTCAACCGCAGTGCACGCCCGCTCACACTTGCGTGCACCGTACCGAGCGGTACGCTTGTTGATTGATCCCCTTGTGGAATGGGTCTAAGAAGGCGTTCTGCTGCACGTGCCGCTGCGCCTTCGAGGATTTTGCCCATGCCCGTTTATCGCTCCCGCACCACCACACATGGCCGCAACATGGCCGGCGCGCGCGGCCTGTGGCGCGCCACGGGCATGAAGGACGGCGATTTCGGCAAGCCCATTATTGCCGTGGTCAACAGCTTCACCCAATTCGTGCCCGGCCACGTCCACCTCAAGGATCTCGGCCAGCTCGTTGCCCGCGAGATCGAGGCCGCCGGTGGCGTCGCCAAGGAATTCAACACCATTGCGGTCGATGACGGCATCGCCATGGGCCATGACGGCATGCTCTATTCCCTGCCCAGCCGCGACCTGATCGCGGACTCGGTGGAATACATGGTCAACGCCCATTGCGCCGACGCCATGGTCTGCATTTCCAATTGCGACAAGATCACCCCCGGCATGCTGATGGCGGCGATGCGCATCAA
>CAKTFF010000369.1 GCA_934553185.1 uncultured Devosia sp. | reverse complement strand
TTGGTGGTCAGCGCGAACTGCGCGGTCGCCAGGAGGAGCCTTGCTTGAGCGTAGAATCGACGACCCTGGACAACGGCATGGTGGTGCTCACCGACAACATGCCCCATCTCGAAAGTGCCTCGCTTGGCGTGTGGGTTCAAGCCGGCGCCCGCAGCGAAAGGCGGGCTGAACACGGCATCTCCCACCTTCTCGAGCATATGGCCTTTAAGGGTACGAAAAGCCGCAATGCTCTCCAGATCGCTGAAGCGATCGAGAATGTCGGGGGCGACCTCAATGCCGCGACCTCCATCGAACATACCGGCTATTTCGCCCGTGTTCTCAAGGAAGACGTTGTTCTTGCCGCCGATATCCTGAGCGACATTTTGCAGAATTCCTTGTTCGAGGACGATGAACTGACCCGCGAAAAGCAGGTCATCGTCCAGGAAATCGGCGCCGCGCGCGACAATCCCGACGACCATGTCTTTGACCTGTTCCAGGCCGCGGCTTTTCCTACCCAGCCCATCGGCCGGACCATTCTGGGCACGGTGGACTCGGTGCGGGAGTTCACACCAGACACGGTGCGCAAATACATGAACCGCAACTATGTGGGCGACCACATGGTGATGGCGGCTGCCGGCAATGTGGATCACGAGGGTCTTGTGGCCGTGGCGCGCGAGCGGTTCGCCGATCTCAAGCCCAATGGCGCACCGGCGCCGCAGCGCGCGGAATACCAGGGCGGAGAAGAGCGGCTGATCTCGGATCACGAACAGGCCCATATCGTCATTGGCTTTGAGGGCCGCGCCTATAACGCAGACGGATTTTACGCCGCGCAAGTTCTCGCCTCGATCCTGGGGGGCGGCATGAGCTCACGCTTGTTCCAGGAAGTGCGGGAAAAGCGCGGGCTCTGCTACTCGGTTTATTCCTTCCACTGGGCTTTTGCCGATAGTGGCGTCTTCGGCGTTGCCGCGGCGACCGGTGAAGAAGAAGTGGCTGAACTGGTGCCCGTCGTGCTCGATGAGCTTAAGCGCGCAACCGAAAGCATCACCGAGGATGAGGTCGTGCGTGTGCGCAACCAGATCCGCGCTGGCCTCTTGATGTCGCTCGAAAGCCCCTCCGCCCGCGCCGGGCAGCTGGCGCGCCAGCAAATCCTCTGGGGTCGCCCGATCCCGATGCAAGAAACGGTGGATCGCATCAACGCCATCACCACGCAGCGGGTAAAGGACGTAGCCGAGCAGATTTTCACTCAAGGCGCGCCCACACTCGCTGGTATCGGACCCATCGGCAACCTGGCCGATCTGGGTGCCATTGGCGATCACCTCAGGCGCTAGGGCGCTCACGAGCCCCATGTCCTGGCCCTGGTCATCGCCCGCTCCCCTGATTGCCCTGCGCGGGTCGCAACTGCTGTTGCGCCTTCCGCAGATGCGCGACTACGATGCTTGGTATGTGCTGCGGCGCAGCAGTCGGGAATTTCTCAAACCCTTTGAGCCACGCTGGTCTGAGGCTGACCTGAGCCGCCGCATCTTCGCGACCCGCGTCAAACGGGGGCGGGACGAAGCCGAGCAAGGCACTGATTTTTCGTTCTTCATCTTCCGCCAGAACGGCGCCAGTGAGACTCTTGTGGGCGGGATCACCCTTTCCAACATCCGGCGCCGCGCTGCGCAGTTCGTCAATCTCGGCTACTGGATGGGCCAGCAATATGCCGGGCAGGGCATCATGAGCGATGCCGTTGGGATCTGCCTGCCCTTTGTGTTCGAAACCCTTGACCTCCATCGGGTTCACGCGGCTTTCCTGCCCGGCAACCAGGCGTCCCGCCGGGTGCTCGAGAAGAACGGCTTCGTGGAAGAAGGTTTCGCCGAAAAGTACCTTCAGATCGATGGCCGCTGGGAAGATCATGTCCTGTTCGGCCTGCACCGCGAGCGCTTCGAACGCCATCGCTACAGCCGCTAGAAACAAGTCTTCCACATGTGACTGTTGGGCAACACTGCGCTAACCTTGTCGCAAGCCGCATTCCTCGTTACCAAAGAGCGCTCCCGCCCGAGTGTGCTGTTCGGCCCGGTTGCTTGATAGCGCCACACGCGAACGCCGCCATAATGAAGCCCAGCGCAGGATATAACCGGCCTTGATGCGTCATCTTTTTGCATTCGCGATGTATCTCGCCTTGGCGCTGGCCGCTTCCCTGCCGACGGCTGCTTTTGAAGTCATTTCGGTTCCCGAAGACGTCAATGCAGTCAATCTTTCGGACGTCATCGAAGTGCAACCCGGCACGGACGGACGTGTGCAGTTGTCGACTGCGGCTGGTGAAGATGGGATCATTCGCCGCATTGAGGTCCTTGCCAGCGAACAGGGTACCAATCCCAGTTTTGCCCTGTTTGCCTTGCGCAATGAGGGCGATCAGCAGATCGAGCGTCTGCTCGTTGCGCCGTTCTTCCGCTTGCCAGGCTCGGGCATTTTGGAGCCGGACCTGGGCAATGATCGCCTCACCGCCCTGACGCCCAGCGCCGGCATTCGCCCGGTGCGGCTGGCCGACAGCGAGGCTGATGTGTTCGAGGTGACGCTGGACCCTGGCGCGACCGTCACCTTTGTGGCCGAGCTGACCTCGGGCGAACTGCCCGAACTCTACCTGTGGCAGCCCAATGCCTATCGCGACTACGTCAACTCATTCACCCTGTTTCGCGGCGTGGTGCTGGGCGTCGCGTCTCTGGCTGCGGTGTTTCTGACCATCATGTTCGTGGTGAAAGGGCGGGGCGTCTTTCCGGCGACCGCCGCCTTCGCCTGGGCTGTGCTGGCTTATCTCTTGATCGACTTTGGTGTCATGGGCCGCCTTCTGGGCCTCCCTGCCGCCGGCCTGCAGCCGATACGCGCTGCAGCCGAGGCGGGCATCGCTACGACACTGGCTGGCTTCCTATTCATCTATCTCAATCTTCATCGCTGGCACCTGCGTTTCGTTCACCTCGCACTGGGCCTCGGCGCGCTGTTTTTGGCGCTATTTGGCTTTGCGTTCTTCCAGCCGTCCAACGCGGCCTCGATTTCACGCATGGTGCTGGTGCTTCTGGGCGGTTCCGGATTCTTCCTGATCC
>CAKTFF010000368.1 GCA_934553185.1 uncultured Devosia sp. | reverse complement strand
ACAGGCTTGCTGCCGATCAGCGAACCCAGATTGCCTGAATAGGTGGTGGCGGTTGCGCGCCCAGCATTGACCACGATGCCGACAGGGGTGGTCGCGCTTGCCCCATGGGCAACAAGCCGGGCCGCAACGTCCGCGGCGACGGATTTGCCCATATAGAGCGCCAGCGTCATCCCGCTTTGCGCCAGGGACGCCCAATGCTCCAGATCGCCGTCCTCGGCGCCATGCGCGGTCGCCATGATGAAGCCGCTCGATACCTTGCGCAGGGTTACCGGCGTTGCGGTATCTGCGGCAGCGGCCAGTGCAGCGCTGATGCCGGGAACGATCGAATAGGCCAAACCCGCCTTGCGCAGGGCGGCAATCTCCTCGCCGGCACGCCCGAACACCATGGGGTCGCCCGACTTAAGCCGCGCCACGCGCTTGCCCTCGCCGGCAAGCCGCACGATCAGGGTGTTGATCTGCGCCTGGGAGAAGCTGTGATGTCCCTTGGCCTTGCCAACGTCGATGCGCTGCGCGTCGCGCCGGCCCATGTCCACCACGACCTGCGGCACCAGCTGATCATGGACGATCACGTCCGCTTCCTGCAGCAGCCGCTGGGCGCGCAGGGTCAAGAGGTCCTCCGAGCCGGGTCCGGCGCCGATCAGCCAGACCACGCCTTGGGTTTGTTCCGCGACATGATCGTGCAGCAACTTAGTTGCTGCCGCGAGCCCCTGCCCGCTTTGTTCGGCCGCTTCGATCTGGGGCGAGGTCACCAGCTTTTCGTAGAAGCGCCGGCGGCTGGCGCCATCCTGAATCAGGCTTTCAGCACTGTGCCGCAACTGCCCGGCCAGCCGCGCAATCTTGCCGATGCCGGGCGCCAGCATGGCCTCGATGCGGGCCCGTACCAAACGCGCAAGCACCGGTGCATCGCCTTCGCTGGAAATGGCGACGGTGAGCGGCGCACGCTCCACAATTGACGGCGTGTAGAAATCGCACTCGGCTGGAACGTCGACGACGTTGAGCGGAATGCCACGGTTGCGCGCTTCGCGCTTGGCCCATTCGGCGTCTTGGGTTTCCTCGGCAACAAAAACCAGAGCCGCGTTGTCGAGGTCGGCTGGTTCGAACGCCCGCTCGATCAGCATTGCCTCGAGGGTGGCAAACAGCGGCTCGATGTGGCGCGAGATAATCACGACTTCTGCAGTCGTCTTAGTCACCAGCCGGGCCTTGTTGAGGGCTTCTTCTCCACCGCCGATGATGACGATGCGCTGACCCTGTACCTTGTAGCTCAACGGAAATGTGTTGAGTTGACCCATTGGAACCCTGGCTGTGATGGGAGCGGAAAATAGTCTGCTTCGGCTCGCGGAAACAAGGCGCTGCCGCTTGAACGCTTAGTTATTTCCTACCAGGGCAAGCTGTTGGAATGCCTGCATTGGCTTTGGCAGCAAACCGCTAAATGAATCTTTGCGCATGGAGGGCAAAGCAAATTTTACGCGGCGTTGAGTGCCACGCCCTCGTGGTTCGACAAGCTCACCATGAGGGCTACCCAGGGTTCGTTTCAGACTGGCATTAGCCCTGCCGGCTGGGCACATGCACCACGAGGCCGTCCAGCGCATCCTTGACCTTGATCTGGCAGCTCAGACGGCTCTGCGCCTTCACGTCAAAGGCGAAGTCCAGCATGTCCTCTTCCATCATCGAGGGGCCGCCGACCGTCTCGGTCCAGGCGTCGTCGACATAAACGTGGCAGGTGGCGCAGGTGCAGGCGCCGCCGCATTCGGCGACGATGCCCGGCACGCCGTTCATGATGGCCGCTTCCATTACCGTAGCGCCGTTCTGCGCCTCGGTCTCGATGCGTTCGCCGGATTTTTGGACGAAGGTGATCTTGGTCATGGGTGTGGATATAGGTGATGAGTTGGAGGTTGGGAAGGCGTGCCCTGCTGGTGATGAGACCTCATGGTGAGCCTGTCGAACCACGAGGTCGGGTGAGTGGCGGCCGATGTACCACGCCCTCGTGGTTCGACAAGCTCACCATGAGGGCTACTGCAAGAGTGGCAGGCGGCTAAAGCCCCAGCAGCCCTTCGAGATAGTGCTGGCGCACCCCGAACATCGCTTTCACATCGCGGATCTGCTGCAACACGGCATCGCGATCGCGACCCACGCGCCAGTCCTTTTCGGCGACGATGAGGTTGTTCTTTGGCGTGTGGGCATCGGAAACGAACTCGAACACCTTGGTGCGATAGCCGCTGAGCTCGAGCAGCAGCGCACGTAGCGTATCGGTAACCATTTCGGCTTGACGCTCAAGGAAGATGCCGTGGCGCAGCAGGACGTGGAGCTGGTCGGCCGGCTCGCCGGCCTCCATCTCGCGGCGCACCTGCTTGTGGCAGCAGGGCGCGACGGCGATCAGTGAAGCGCCATCGGAAATGCCCTTGAAGATCGCATCGTCCGTCGCCGTATCGCAGGCATGGAGAGCAATCACCGCATCGGCGCCGGTTGCGTCATAGTCGATGATGGTGCCGGGAACGAAGCTGAGGCTATCGAAGCCGGAGGCGGCGGCAGTGGCATTGCCGTCTTCCACAAGCTTGGGACGCATCTCGACGCCCGTGATCTCTGCCTTGCCCTGGAGGAAGTCATAAAGGGCAAAATCGAGATAGCCCTTGCCCGCGCCCATATCGACGATGCGCGGCCTGTCCGAACCGATGGCCTGAATCAAAGGCGCAAAGATTTCCACCATCTTGTTGATCTGGCGAAACTTGTCCTGGGCATCGCTGCGCACCGCGCCGTCCTTGCCGGTGATCCCTAGCGCGTGAAGATACGGCTTGTCGGCAGCGGCGAGAGGCCGGTTCTTGGTCCGGTCGTGCTCGGTCGATGGCGCCTCGCGGCCCCCAGCTTCCGTTTTCTTGAGCCTGACCTTGTCGCCGTTGCGCTCGAAGCTGAGATCAAACGCGGTGGTGGCGAGTTGAGCGCTTCGGAATTCGTCACGCAGAGCCGTCCGCAGGTTGCCCAGCGCTTCAGGCTGGATCTGGTTCTTGATGATGTCGCGGGTCTTGTAGTGGAATGTGAAGCTGAACTTCTCCCCTCCTTTGGCG
>CAKTFF010000367.1 GCA_934553185.1 uncultured Devosia sp. | reverse complement strand
GCGCGCAATGAGTAGGTCATGGCTGCCGCAATCCTCCGCAAAGGCTGCCGCGTTGCGCACCACGGCGACCGAGTATCGGTCCGTATGCGCAATGCAGCCCAGGCTATCGCAGCGGTTGTCCGCTATGGTTGCGGTGATCGGCTCGCCATAGTGATCGCTCCAGACATCGACAGCGAAGCTGCCGGTCTTGCCCGTAACAAGGCCTAGGCCTTCATTCGCGCGCAGTGCCACGGCCTGTGTGGTATCGGCTATCAGCACATCTGGTCGCTGGTCGAGGCCAAACATGAGTATCAGCGGCAATGCCAATACCGGACCGGCCAGTCGCCGCCATGAGTTGAACAGGCTGAACCATCCAAGGGCAACCAGGCCGATTACCAGGGCCCAGCCTGTCAGCAATGGATTAGCGGAGAGGCCTTCGCTCCACCCGGCGACAAGCTCGGCGCCATCCACCATGCGATCAATACCCCAGCCCATAGCCCGAATAAAGGGCGCCTCGGCGCCGAACGGCATGGCGAGCACGCTCAGCACTGCCAATGGCATAATGACAAGGCTAACGACGGGAAGCACCAGCACATTGCCGACTACGCCCAGCGGCGCAGTCTGCTGAAAGTGGTAAGCGGAAAACAACAGCGTCGCCGTGCCGGCAATCAGGCTAGTCAGTGCTGTCGCCCAGATCGTTGACCAAAGCCGCTGCGGCCAGTTCCTTTCCTGCCTCTTGGCCTTGCGCGGCATTTCATAAGTGCCGATCAGCGCCACAACTGCGGCAAAGGACAGTTGGAAGCTGGCGCGGAACACGCTTGCCGGATCGATGAGGATGATGGCGATGGCGGCTATCGCGACGTTGCGCATGGTCAGCGCCCGGCGGCCGGCAAGCACCGCACCAAAGATCAGCGCGAGCATGATGGTGGAGCGCAGAGCCGGAACGTTGGCGAAACCGCCTGCGAGCAGCAGATAACCGGAAGCCGCCAGCACCCCTGCCACTGCCGCGATCTTCTTGTTGGGCCAGCGCGCCGCCGTCCCCGGAATAGACGCCAGCAGCAGGCGCAGCAAAAAGAACACGCCGCCCGCGACCACGGAGAGATGCAGCCCCGAAATGGAATAGATGTGGGCGAGCCCCGAAGCCGCCATGATCTCGCGCGTCTCGTCATCAATGGCGCTCTGGTCACCCACCACCATGGCACGCCCGATGGCGGCGGACGGTCCGTCCAGCACAGCGTCGATGCGCCGGCCGATGTCGGTGCGCAGTGTTTCCACGGCGCGGGCCAAGTTCCAGTCCGTCCCTTTGGCCACCAGCGCGAAGTCGCTGGTGACGGTGCCATAGGCGCCGATGCCGGCGAAGAAGGCATGGAACTGCCCATCGAAGGCGCCGGGAAGGATCGGTCCGGGAACGGCCGCCAATCGCATTCTGGCGCTGATGATGTCGCCTGGTGCCAGTGGAGGGTCGGGCGGAACGACGAGCCGGGCACGACGGATCGCAACCGGACGGTCCCCTTCGGTGGGTCGCAGATCCGACACGACAATGCGACGATCCTCGGCAGTAGCGGAAACGATCTCATCCACCCGTGCTTCGAACAGCCCATAAGCGGGCCGCACCAGCATCGGCGTGCCTTCAAGCAATCCATGAACTGGCAGGAGGCACAGTCCGAGCCAGAATGCGGCCAAGAGACTCACAGCGGGCAGAAAGGCCGAGTGCCAGAGCCGCCATGCCAGAATGGGCAGGATCAGTCCGGCGCAGCCAAGCACCCAAGGATCAGGTTCGATCGGCAGCGTCGCATAGCCAATGAGGCCGCCGATAATGGCAAAAGGCAGCAGCACGAACAGCCGCCGGTTGATGGCGGAAAGATCGGGCTGCCGAACGGGGAGCGGAAGCCGCATCGTAGGCGCATTGGGCCGTGCTGTACGCAGCACCGGCAAGTGCCTTGGCAAGCTCAAGCGATCGCGTGTTTCGGCTTCCTGCACCCAGCCTGCCCCTGCCCTTGCGCTCGTGCCGCTCTATGCTACACACGGCGCGCACATCCTCCAAGCATTGCGGTCTCATGTCCCAGGTCGTCACCCGTTTCGCCCCCTCGCCCACCGGTTACCTCCATATCGGTGGCGCCCGCACGGCATTGTTCAACTGGGCCTTTGCCCAGAACCAGGGCGGCAAGATGCTGCTGCGGATCGAGGATACCGACCGCGAACGCTCAACCGATGCTGCTGTGGTCGCCCTGGTCGATGGGCTGAAATGGCTGGGCATTCATTGGGATGGAGAGCCCATCTCGCAGTTCGGCCGGGCCGCCCGTCATGCCGAGGTCGCTCATGAATTGGTCCGCATGGGCCATGCTTACTACTGCTACTGCTCGCCGGCCGAACTCGACCAGATGCGTGAAGAGGCCCGTGCTGCTGGCAAGCCCCCGCGCTACAACGGATTCTGGCGCGACCGCGATCCTGCCGAAGCACCCGAAGGCGTTTCGCCTGTGGTCCGCATCAAGGCGCCGCTCACCGGTGATATCGTGGTGGACGACCATGTGCAGGGTAAGGTCGTCTTCAAGACCGAGAACCTGGACGACTTCATCATCCTGCGCTCGGACGGCACGCCCACCTATATGCACGCCGTGGTGGTGGACGATCATGACATGGGGGTCACCCACATCATCCGCGGCGACGATCACCTGACCAATGCCGCGCGGCAGATCGTGATCTACAACGCCATGGGCTGGACCGTGCCCGAAATGTCCCACATCCCGCTGATCCATGGCCCAGATGGCGCCAAGCTCAGCAAGCGTCACGGCGCCCTGGGCGTCGAAGCCTATCGGCAGATGGGCTACCTTCCAGAAGCCCTGCGCAACTACCTGGCGCGGCTGGGCTGGAGCCATGGGGACGACGAAATCTTTTCCACCACGCAGCTGGTCGACTGGTTCAGCCTAGAAGGGCTGAACAAGGGTGCGGCGCGGTTCGACTTTACCAAACTCGAAAACATAAACGGGCACTATATCCGCGAGGCAGCGCCCGATTACCTCTACGGCATCATGCTGGCGACCGCCGCAGAGGTCGGGCGGCAGGCTGATGTGGATGGCCTGTCTGC
>CAKTFF010000366.1 GCA_934553185.1 uncultured Devosia sp. | reverse complement strand
CTGTTAAGGCACCGTCACAGCTTCAGTCCTGCGTCCCGGCGAAGATCCTGCCTAGTCTGTGCGGATGATGCCTTGATCAACTGGGGCGCTGCCTGTTGCACGATCTGCACGGTCTGGCCGCCACTGATCTGCTGGACGCGCGGCACGAACATGCGGCCTTCGTCGGCCGTTACCTGGATCACCACCGGCTGTTGTGGCTTCTGCCGAACCACTGCGTTGGCTTGACCCAGCGGGATCACCGTCCCGCCCTGGCTACCCATACGCAACAGTTCGGCCCCGCCGCGCTGTTCGTTGACGCGCACGACCTGTCCCGGACCGACGTAACCGCCAGATACGCGGCCGAAAAAACTGCCGATACTGCTAAATACGCCGCCCAACGCACCGCCGCTGCTGCCATCGGCAGGGCCGAATAGCTGGTCTGCAAGAGGCCCTAGGGCGCGTGGACAAAATCAGATCATGCGTTGGGGCGTGGCGTAAAGGGCGGACGATCGCGCATCAAGATGCCAACCTTCGCGCTCAGGTGGACTGGCAACGCCTGGACCAGCCCAAACATCTCATCGTCGGGTAGCGCTTTGAAGATCAGTACGATCAGGCCATCACCGTCTTTTTCGATCGCCATGGGAGGATAGCCACGCTCTTCAAGGTGAGCGACGGCAGCAGCCTCGTTCTCTGGCAGAACGCTGAACCTCGTCGGTGCTGGCTGTTCCATTTCGTTTATTTGCCGCCCATCCGGCGTTGGTGCAATTGACGTCGTCCCTCTCCGTTGATTCAAGGCTGCTTTTTGGAGGCAGTCTTGAGTCGGGGCGATCTCACCGAGGCGGAATGGCGCATCCTGAAGGACCTGCTCCCGATCGAGCGCAAGAACCGGAGCCGGGGCCGGCCTCCCGAGCAGAACCGCTCAATCATCAACGGCATACTTTGGCGGCTGCGATGCGGTGCGCCGTGGCGCGACGTGCCACCCAAGTACGGGAGCTGGAACACCATCTATCGTCGGTTCCGGCGGTGGAGCGAAGCCGGGGTCTGGGAGATCGTGGCGGTGACGCTGGCCGAGATCATGGCGGACACCGGTTACTACAGCATCGACAGCACCACCGTTCGCGCCCACGTCTCGGCAGCGGGCGGAAAAGGGGGGCTCATCGACGCGCTCTTGGCCGCTCGCGGGGCGGGTTCACCAGTAAGCTTCACTGCCTGGCTGACGCCCTCGGAAGACCACTCGCCTTCCATCTGACGGGCGGTGAGGCGGCAGACTGCAAGGCGTATGACGCCCTAATCGTCCTGCCCGAGCGCACGCCGGATGCGTTGCTGGCAGACAAGGGCTACGATGCCGACGCGATCCGGGCCGACCTTGTAAAACGGAACATCGAGCCCGTGATCCCCGGCCGTTCAAACCGCCGAGTGGAGATTGAGCATGACCGGACGCTCTACAAACAGCGCAACCGCATCGAGCGCATGTTCGGCCACCTCAAGATCAACCGAGCTATCGCCACACGCTACGACCAGCTGGCCAGTAGCTTCCTCGGCATGGTCCACCTCGCAACCGCTAGATACTGGCTCAAATTTGTCCACGCCGCCTAGGATGCGCCGCTGGATGCCGATGCGGATCAGGCTACCCACCACGTCACCGAGCGCGCCGCTCAGCCCAAGGGCAGCCGTGGCGCTGTCCGCAAGTTCGTCCTGTAGCCTGCGCAGGGAGTCGACCTTAATCGCGTCCAACTGATCGTTGATGTCGAGTTCATCGAGTTGGCGGCGATAGGCCGCATACGGCCCCTCGCTTGCCCGTTGGTTCAGTTTGGTATCCTCATTGCGGCGTACCTCCAGATCGGCAAGGCGCTTCGTCGCGGCGGCTATGCGGGCCTTGTCTTTGGCGATGTTCGCCTGCGCCAGTTCTTCCGCGATGGTGCCTTTCTCAAGGTCATAGGCAATCGCGAGGCGCCGCAGTTCGATGCGGCGGGATATCGCACCGTAGTGCTGCCATCGAGTTCGCCGGCGCACATGGCGATGTCGTTCGAGCAGAAGCTGGATGTCTGGAGGCGGCTCGCGACATCGGCCAGCGATGTCGCGCCGGGCGTGCAGGCACCGCTATTCTGAAGCGCGGCGCATGCCGCAGGTGTCGGCGGATGCGTGCATAGTCGGCGCCATCTTTTGCAAGTACACCGACCAGCACTGGCCCGACATTGAAGAACCCGTCCATTGGCCTGGGCTGTTGCCCAATCGTGCTTGCAGCACGCGCTTGCCCCTGTCGTTCAATGTTTTGGCATTGCCAATTCCCTTCCGAATAACTGTCAAAAAAACCCAGCCATGGCGCATGGAAGCGTGTTGATTTTCAGCAAGCAATCCTTGGCAGCATGCAGGTAAGGTCTCAGCTGACCATTTTTTGGTGAGCTACGGCCGCCGGGCCATCAGGAGGCAGTTCATGGGTGAAAGCCAGGAAATCGCAGCGGGTGCCGCGCGGTCGGCGTTCAGTGGCGCATCTCAACACAACCGGCTCATGCGACTCGATTTTCCATTACAGGATGGGCCGCCAGCAATCCTTTTGCCAAACAGGCTGGTCGCGCATGAGGAAGTCTCGCGTGGTTTTCATTGTAAGGTCGAGGTATTGTCGGATGAGGCGCGGATCCCACTCAAGATGCTGATGGGGCGGATGGTGACGATCTCCCTCGTCCGGGAAGACGGGGCCCTGCGCTACTTCAACGGCTACGTCACCGAATTCCGTTTCCTGCGCAGCGATGGCGGCTTCGCCTTCTACGAGATGGTGCTCGAACCCTGGCTGGCATTCGCTCGCCTGCGCAAGGACAGCAGGTCGTTTCACAATAAAAGCGTGCGCGAGATCACTGCGGAGACCCTGAAGCACTACCGCCAGGCCGACTGGCACATGTACCCGATCGACGAGGCCAAACTGACGCTCGCCAATCAGTACAACGAGACCGACTACAACCACCTTCACCGGCGTTGGGAAGCGCTTGGCCTGCACTACTGGTACGAACACACCTTCGACGGCCACAAGCTCATGATATCGGACAACAGCCTCCTGGCCCAGCCGATCGACGAGGCAGCGTACTGGATCAC
>CAKTFF010000365.1 GCA_934553185.1 uncultured Devosia sp. | reverse complement strand
CCCAAGGCACCGATCGAATATTGGACCGCAGTCGGCATGCGCCGCGTTTATAGAGGCTATCTCGACGAAAACTTCCGCCTGGCTCGCCAAACCGCCGACTGGCGCATCTATGTTCGCAAAGCCAATGGCTCCGGCTCGCGCGCGAACACCAGCGTCACCAGGCAAACCACCAGCGCCCAGCCGTAAACCGAGCCGATGGTGATTTGCACGGCACTGGCCGCCCCGAAATAGCCCAGCACGAAGGGCACCGGCACTGCCAGCATCACGCCCACCAGCCACATCGGCCAACGGCGCCAATACCCCACGATGACCGGCAGGAGAAACAGCGTGTAATGGATCCAGCCGAGCGGCGACGCCATTACGGCGCCAAGAAGGGCGAAGCTGCTGACCCGCATGACCGAAGGCCGCCTGAACACCGCCCAGGCGGCAAGCGCCAGCAGCATGGCGGCACTCACCGCTGTGCCCAAGAACGGAATGCCGGCCCGCGCCGTGAAGCCCGACAGCGAGGCATTGGTGAGGAACATCGCCCGCGCTCCATCGGAAACCACCAGCTCGAGCCATTGCACGTAGATTTCGGGTCCAAAGAAAGCCAGCGGAATGGCGCTGATGACGGCCGCGCACACCACCGACCACAGGCTCGCCTGGCGATATCCGGCAAGGAACAGCAGCACCGTCCAGACCAGGAAATTGGGTTTGAGCGCAACCACGAGGCCGATCAGAATGCCGGCCCAAACCATCTGCCGCCGCTCCAGCAGCAGCCACGCCCCCGTGGCAGCAAGAACCAGCGGGATGTAGATCTGTCCCAGATAAAGAGTGTCCCAGAACCCCGCCAGCGCCAGTGCCCATGCCGCAAGCACCAAGGCACCCCAGTGAGGCGTATAGCGCCAGGCGAGCAGGCCAATGGTCAACACGTAACAGGCGACCGAGACGAGGTTCCAGACCTGCAAGGAACGCTCGGGCGGCGCAAGATCGAACGCCTGAAACAGGAGCGCCGAGATCGGTGGATTAAGATTGGGGTTCCAGGCCTCAAAGCCCGGAAACACCACATGAGGCGTCAACGGCGGATAGATCCCGTATGGGTTCAACCCCTCGGCAGCGGCGCGGCCCGACGCAAGGAAAGCGCCGAAATCCCACAAGCCATGAGGCGGCAACACCCTGCCCCACTCACCCAATATCACCCAAACCGAAAAGGCTACAACAGCCGCGCAAGCCAGCCACAGGAGCAGACTGCTGAAGCTGCGGGCGGGCGGCGCGCTCGACTGGACGTGGCTCATGAAGTCTCCAAAGGGACGAAGTCGTTGGCGCCCGAAATTGCAGCGGCAGACAATCTCTCCTCGGAGGACTATGTGCAGTCAATTGCAGAGTCGACACTGTCATGCAGCTTTTTCGAAGACCAGCCCGACCTGTGCACCATCCGATGCCACCCTTCGACCCGGCAGACGACGAATTCAATGCCGTGTCACAAAGCCGGTTTCGACCTCTGTCCTGCAGCAATCAACGAGAATGACTGCGCTGTTTCAAACCCTTTGCCTGAACCTTGCACTTCGATGCCCGGTTCAGCTCGGAGGGAGCCTACCCTGGCAAGCGAAGCTGCAGAATGCCGAACATCGGCAGCAGGCAAGCTGTCGGTGACGCACCGCAACAGATTGAAAGAGTGTAGAAAGGAACGGTGCGCAAACCCTGAGAAAGGGTGGCGCGAGAGACGGGGCTCGAACCCGCGACCTCCGGCGTGACAGGCCGGCGCTCTAACCAACTGAGCTACTCCCGCAGCGCTTGCGAACAAGTCATCCGCGCAACGTGTGGTTCGTTTACTGGCACCCCTGACCTAAGTCAAGCGGCACCGCACCTGTTGTCGCAAGTTTTTCGCAATCGCTTCACAAGCCTGTGGAAAACCGTTCTGGAACAAAGGCTAGAGCCAAAAGCCTGAGATTTCACGTCAGCTGACATGCGGACGGGCATCTCGCCTATGCGGATCAGTAAACCAGAACCAAGAAGGGAAAAGTGGTGGGCGATGACGGGCTCGAACCGCCGACATCTTCGGTGTAAACGAAGCGCTCTACCAACTGAGCTAATCGCCCGCTGCCGGTTCGGTGAACCGGTGCGAATGGGCGTTCTGATACGGGCACTGCCCGTCCTCGTCAACCTCAAATGCTACGGCCCCGGCGCGGATGCGCTCGGGGCCGAAACCATAGACCGGAAAGAACCGGTTCTTACGCGTTCAGCGCGTCCTTGAGGCCCTTGCCGGGCTTGAACTTGGCCTGGTTGGAGGCCGGGATCTGGATTTCAGCTCCGGTAGCCGGATTGCGGCCCGTGGTTTCCTTGCGCTGCGATACGGCAAAGGTACCAAAGCCGACCAGGCGCACTTCTTCACCGGCCTTCAGCGTGTTCGTGATGACCTCGAACACTGCGTCGACGGCCTCGGCAGCCTGAGCCTTGGTGATCGTCGCCTTATCGGCAACCATGCCAACCAGATCGTTTTTGTTCATAGCGTTTCCTCACAGTGAAAGCCCGCCCCCGGCGAACTCAAAACGCGGCCACCCTTGGTTGATTCTGACCAACAGGCAAGGATTTCCGGGCTTTTCGCCGGGCGGGCGGTACGGGAGGTGTAATGAACCGGAAAATGGGGTGCGGCAAGCAGCACCCTCGCGGCAAACAAGCCTTTCCATCCCTTTTCCGCGGCTTTTCCCCCGGTGAACTCCTCGCCGCATCCAATTGTAGCGATCTCCAATAGGCCTCATGGTGAGCCTGTCGAACCACGAGGTCGCGGCCATCGTGTTTCCCCCAAAACAAAACGGCGGCCCCAAAGGACCGCCGCTCTTGTTCGTCATGACCACGCCGCTTAGTGCGGCAAGAGGCTGGTGGCTTCTTCCGCCGTTTCCACCGTGGTCGATACGGCCGGAGTAGCCTCATCGAAGTTCCACTCGATGGGCTCAGGCGTGCGCACGAGGGCTCGTGCAATCACCTGGTCCATGCGGGACACCGGCACGATCTCCATGCCTTCTTTGACGATGTCCGGGATCTCGGCGAGATCGCGTACATTCTCTTCCGGAATCAGCACGGTCTTGATG
>CAKTFF010000364.1 GCA_934553185.1 uncultured Devosia sp. | reverse complement strand
GGCCGGGCGGGTCGACCAGGAGAAAATCCTTCTGTGCAAAGTAGCCGCGCACCGCAGAATCGATCCGGTTGCGGGCCAGCAGGATCGGCCGGCGGTCTGCGTGAAGGCTTGGCGTCCACCAGGGCGAGGCGGGCATGGCGGGAGTCCTCGATGTTGATGTCGCCGCCGGGCTGGCGATTTGCGCCGAGATAGGATAGTTGGCGCACACAAAATCTATTCTGGCGCTGCCTCTACGACGCGCCCCCGAAACGAACAAGGAAGTTTTATGGTCAAGGTCATCGCCTCGTCGCTGCGCAAAGGCAATGTCGTCGAACAGGACGGCGCTCTCCATGTGGTTCTCACCGCCGAGAACGTCCACCCCGGCAAGGGCAATTCGGTGACCAACGTCACCATGCGCCGCATTTCCGATGGCGTGAAGGTCCTGGGCCGCTGGCGCACCGTGGAAATGGTCGAAAAGGCCGATGTGGACGACCGCGAATACGACTACCTCTATTCGGATGGCGAAGGGCACCACTTCATGGAGCCCTCCACCTATGAGCAGATCACCGTTCCCGACGACGTCATCGGCGACCAGACCGCCTATCTCAGCGATGGCATGAAGGTGCACCTAAAGACCCATGAGGGCGTCGCGCTCTCCATGGAACTGCCGCAGCGCATGACCTTCGAGATCGTCGAGACCGAGCCTGTGGTCAAGGGCCAGACAGCCTCCTCCTCCTACAAGCCCGCCGTGCTCAACAATGGCCTCAAGGTCATGGTCCCGCCCCATATCGGCGCCGGCACCCGCATCGTCATCCTCACCGAAGACAATTCCTACGTGGAACGCGCCAAGGACTGACCTGCCACCGCTCCTGCTCCAAACGCTCCGCACGCAGGGCACAGACCCTCCCCACCCACAATGTCACCCCGGCCTTGAGCCGGGGCCCATCCAGAGATCACGACGCAGGCGTCATCCCGGAATCATGACACCCTCAAACAAAAACGGGCCCCGCGGGGCCCGTTCTCGCATTCAGTCCAACAACCTTACTCGGCCGTCTGGTTCGCACTCGCCTCGGCAACCTGCGTCAACTTCTGGTCGGTGGCGATTTCCTGCTGCAGCGTTTCGTCCAGCAGCGCAACAGCGTCCTGGTAGCCAAGCTGCTGTGCCCAGGTCTTGAGCGTGCCATAACGGGCAATCTCATAGTGCTCGACGGCCTGGGCCGAAGACACGAGGCCGGCGTCCAGCGCCTTGGTGCCCTTGTATTCGGTCATGATTTCCTTGCCTTCCTCGATAATGCCGAGGATGGCGTCGCAGGTCTTGCCCTTGGCAGGCTTGCCGATGATCTCGAACACCTGCTCGAGACGCTCGATCTGCCCTTCGGTTTCCTGCGCATGCTGCTCAAAGCCGGCGCGAACCTCATCGGACTGGGCGGCCTTGGCCATTTTGGGCAGGGTCTTCAGGATCTGCTTTTCGGCGTAGTAGATGTCCTTGAGCGTATCGAGAAACAGATCGTCCAGGGTCTTTTCGGTTGCCATGATATTCTCCGGAAGGGTGAAGCGGTTGGTGCCCCATGAACGACTCCCTGCCCTGGGAGTTCCCGCCCTCCGCGAATCTTGGCCCAGCCCCTAGAGCATCCCGAACAGCTCTCCCAGCCACAGCATTTGCCGCCGGTCCTGAAACGCCTGCCCGCCTTCGTGATTGTTGAACTCGTATTCCTCGATAGACTTGTTTTCCCCGCCATAGGCGTTGAACGCGCCATAAACCGTGGATGGCGGACACACATCGTCCATCACCGCGACCGAAAATAGCGCCGGCGCCTTGGCCTGCCGGGCAAAGTTCACCCCGTCGAAATAGCGCAGCGTGTCCCAAACCTGTGCCTTCTTGTCCCGGTGCTGCGCGAGGAACCGCACGATCTCGAGATAGGGGTCGCGCCCGGCCTTCTGCACCGCCCGCGGGAAGTCGCACAGAAACGCCACGTCGGGCATCACCGCCTTGACCCGAGGGTCAATCCCCGCCACCGCCAGCGCAATGCCGCCGCCCTGGCTGCCGCCGCACACCGCGATCCGGCTGTCATCGGCAAAGCCTTGCGCCACCACCGCATCGATGGCCCGCACCGCATCAGTAAACACGCGGCGGTAGTAATAATCCTCCCGGCTGAGGATGCCCTTGGTCATCATCCCCGGACCCGACGCGGTGCTCCCCACCGGGTCGGACGTTTCCCCCATGCTCCAGCCGCTGCCCTGCCCGCGCGTATCCATGCGAAAATACGCATAGCCCGAAGCCGCCCAGTGCAGCAGCTCATGCGGAAAGCCGCGCCCGCCGCCATAGCCCACATATTGCACCACCAGCGGCAACTTGCCCGTCCGCCCCGCCGGCAGAACCAGCCAGCCCTTGACCGGGTGCCCGCCAAAGCCGGGATAGGAAACGTCGAACACCTCCACGGCCTTCAGCGTCGTTTCCGCCGGCCGCATGCTGACCGCGCCACCGATCGCCCGCGCTTGCGCGATGGTATCGTCCCAGAAGGCACCAAAGTCAGCGGGCATGGACACCCCACTCTGGTAGCGCCCCAGTTCAGGCTGGATCAGGTCTGGAAACGGCATAGAAACTCCCCCGGCAAAAACCGGGCGACCATGCCTTGCCTAAGCGCGCGAGGCCAGAGCTGCCGCAATAAAAAGCTAGGGCGTCAGCCCGGCCGGCACCGGCGGCGTCTCGTAAAGCAGGGTGATTTCCACCCGCTCATTGGCCGCCATATAGGGGTCGTTGGGGAAAAACGGCTCGGCCGTCGCCCGGCCCGACACCGAGTCGATCCGTTCCTGGGCAAGGCCGAATTCCCCTAGGATCTGGCGCACCGTATTGGCCCGGTCGCTCGACAGTTCCCACGACCCATAACGCGGATTGGTGTAAACCACGCCCGCCGCCGTATGTCCCTCGATCCGCACCGGATTGGCCAGTTGCTGGATGATCGGCGCGATGGCGGCGATGGCCTGCCGCGTTTTTTCGGTCGGGTACTTGCTGCCTTCGGGAAACATCGGCTCGCCCGTCTGGTCGACGATGCGGATGCTGAGCCCGTCCTCGGTTTCCTCCACCAGAAGGTTGTCGGCCATTTC
>CAKTFF010000363.1 GCA_934553185.1 uncultured Devosia sp. | reverse complement strand
AGGTCGGCCAGGGTGGTTTGTGGATCGGCGCCCATGTCGTAGAGGGCGCGCAGGGTGGTGATGGCAGAGCCGATCTGGCCGCTCATCAACTCTTCCCAAAGGTCGATGACGCGGGCGCGATCGCCCAGGCCGAGCATGGCCTTGACCGTGTCGGCGGTCACCGCCCCATTGCCGTGGGCGATGGCCTGATCGAGGAGAGACAGGTTGTCTCGCGCCGAGCCTTCGCCGGCGCGCACGATCATGGCGAGGGCTTCGGGCTCGAAGGTGATGCCTTCCTGTTCCAGAATGGTTTGGAGATAGCCCGTCATCACGTCTGGAGTGATGCGGCGCAGATCAAAGCGCATGCAGCGCGACAGGATGGTCACCGGAACCTTGCGGATCTCGGTGGTGGCGAAGATGAACTTGACGTAGGGCGGCGGCTCTTCGAGGGTTTTCAGCAGGCCGTTGAAGGCTGCCGTCGAGAGCATGTGCACTTCGTCGATGACATAGACTTTGTAGGGCGCGGAGGCGGGCGCGTATTTGACCGAGTCGATGATCTCGCGAATGTCGCCAATGCCGGTATTGCTGGCGGCGTCCATTTCGATGACGTCGACATGGCGCCCCTCGATGATGGCGCGGCAATGCTCGCCTTCGACGCTGAGGTCGAGCGTGGGATGGGGACCGGAGGCGTCCTCGTAGTTGAAGGCGCGGGCGAGGATGCGGGCCGTGGTGGTCTTGCCCACGCCGCGCACGCCGGTGAGAATGAAGGCATGGTGGATGCGGTTCTGCCGGAAGGCATTGCCCAGCGTCTGCACCATGGCATCCTGGCCAACAAGCGTCGAGAAATCGCGCGGCCGGTATTTGCGGGCGAGAACGAGATAGGGCGAGGTCGCAGCGTCAGCCATCCAGCCCTTCCACCTGTTGCTTGATTGGGAATTTGCCCTGAGCCATGGAGGCTCATCATAGCGGCAAGCAGGAGGCTGGCAACGACCCGTGAAGGTCTCGTTGGGGCTGCTTCCTTCCGGACCTGACCCGGTTGGCGAGGAACACGTCCGCGCCAACCTCCCAGGCGCTATATGCAAATAAAATGCGCCGGGTGCAAGACCCGGCGCCGGTTCATTGGGCACGCAAGGCTGTTTAGTCGCGTGGATCGAAACTGGCTGGCGAAACCGCGAGCGGGGGATCGAAGCTGTCGGCGATGGCCTTCCAGTCCACGAACTTGAAGTTGGTGACGGCCACTTCGCCATCAAGACCGTTGAGGTCGCCGGCATAGCCGTCCTGGGTGATGAAGAGGCCGTTGGGGAAGCCGGGAAGGCTCATCGAGATGACGTCGGCGCCATCGCTTTCCTGAACGGCATCGATGTCGCCGGTGGCCGCGACGCGGAAGGAGCCGAGCAGCGTCATGTCAGCGGCAAGATCAAACAGGGCGAAGCTGTCGTCATAGGGGGCGTCGGGGACACCGTCTTCGCCATGGGCGCCGCCCTGGCTCGAGGCAAGGAGATAGCGGGTGTTGTCGGCGCCGTAATAAATGGTGAGGCCTTCGACGTCGCGGGCGATGACGCTGTCGGGATTGTTGAACGAACTGGCCGTTGAGCCGCGCGTGGTGTAGGCCAGCACGGGTTCGCCGCCGCTCACGGGAACAGTCCAGATGCCGACATCTTCCTGGCCGGCATAAAGGGTGCCGGTGGTGCGGTCGATCACCATGCCCTCAAATTGCGGGCTGAAGTCGAGCAGCGGATCGTCGTCGTTTTCAGCGAATAGAGGCTGGCCGGACTGTTCGGCGGGGACGCGGAAGTCGTGGTCGAGTTCGGCGCGGACGTGACCACCTTCGGTGGCGACCAGCTTGAAAAGGCCGACCACGGGCTGGTGCCGCTGGGTGCCGGCGACCCACACGGTTTCGCCGTCTTTCCAGGTGGCGAGGCCATAAACGGTGTTCTGGTCATCGACCGGATTGTTTTCGGTGCCTTCGCCTTCTTCAAGGTAGCGGTTGGGGAAGGCGCGGGTGGCCTGGGGATCGGTGATTTCGCTCAGCGGTTCGGCACCGTCACCATCGATGCGCCAGGCGCGGATGATGTCGAGGCCGCGGTCGGAGCCGATGATGAGGTCGGCCATGCTGCCATCGTCGAGGGTGAAGCCATAAACGATGTCGACATTGTTGATGCGGCCGTCTTCGGCGGGGAGCACGGTTTGAACCAGGGCGCCCTCAAGATCGAACACGCGGATGCCGCCATTCTTGACGGCGGTGACCACAAGGCTTTTCGCCGGATCGGTGGGGTGGACGAAGATCGCCGGATCATCGGCGTCTGCATCGTTGTCTTCTTCGGTCAGAACGGGGGTCTGGAGCGTGGAGGAGACCTCCGCAACGGGCCATTCCTGGGCGGTTGCGCCGAGGGTGGTGCCAGCGAGCAGCGTGGCGAGCAAGAGTTGGGTCAGCAAGGCGAAGTCTCCCAAAACAGAATGGGGGCTTATGACCTCGTGGTATTACGCGGTGATGACAGGTGAAGGCGGCGGCGCAACGGGCGCTCCCCTTGCCCGGCGCACCGGGTGTGTTTATGCCGTCCGTGAGAAATGTCGAAACACGCCATTGTGCCCCTGTTTTGATTTGCACAGGAGCCGCAGCGCCATGGCCAGACGTCGTCCCACTCCCTTGCGCACCTCGGCGCAGGACATTGCCGCCAGCAAGCGGGCGCCATCCACGCCGCAAACCGAGTCGGCGGCTTTTCGCCTCGCCTTTGCCGATGACGACTTCCTCACCTCCGAGGATACGCGCGGCATTCGTTTTCAGCTCGAATATCTCAAGCCCGAACATCGTCTGCGGGAGCGGGGCATCAATTCCACCGTGGTGCTGTTTGGCGGCGCGCGCATTCCGGCGCCTGGGGAAGCGGCGTGGGCGGCCAAGAACGAGACGCAGAAGCACAATCTTGAAGCGGCGTCGCGCTATTACGATGAGGCGCGCCGGTTTGCCCAGCTGGCCTCGTTCACCGCGCGGGCCGCAGACTACAAGGATTATGTGGTGGTGACCGGCGGAGGGCCGGGGGTGATGGAAGCGGGCAATCGCGGGGCTGCCGATGTGGGGGCGCCCTCGATCGGGCTCAACATCGTGCTGC